>NZ_JBARMD010000269.1:0-17949 GCF_049802275.1 Occallatibacter sp.
AGCGCCTGGAAACTGAACGTGTGACGCGACGAACGTTCCTGATGAACGTGGGGATCGCATTGAATGCCGCGGTGGCGTTGCTGATTGCGACGCCGGTAGTGTCCTATCTGCTGGGGCCTGTATTGCGACGCAAGGAATATCTGCAGTGGATTGCGATTGGAAACGTGAACGACTTTTCGGTGGGCGAGACGAAGCTGATTTCGTTTCAGAATCCGTTTTCGGATCCGTGGGACGGAGAAACGGCGAAGGTCCCTGCGTATGTACGGCGTTCGGCTCCGGAGGAGTTCACTGTATTTGCAATTAACTGCGCGCATCTTGGGTGCCCGGTGCGGTGGTTCTCGGAGTCGCAGCTTTTTATGTGTCCGTGTCACGGCGGCGTGTACTACGCAGACGGGAGCCGCGCATCGGGACCGCCGGAGCGGGGGCTCTTCACGTATGAGCTGAAGGTGCAGGGCGGCAAGCTTCTGATCAATGCTGGTCAGATGCCAACGTTGCGAAATCGTGCGAGCGCGAGCCCTCGTCCTTCGCCTGCTTCGCCCAATGTACCGAAACTTGTTTCGAGGATTGAATCATGTCCGGGCTCAAAGAGCCGTGGTACAAACGCGTCTACGATTGGCTAGAGCGGCGCGTACAACTCGAAGGGCCCGTGAAGGATGCAATGCTGCATCCGGTGCCGAGAAGCACTGCGAGCTGGTGGTATGTCTTCGGCAGCGCGAGCCTTGTGTTGCTGATCCTGCAGGTTGTGACCGGGATTTTGCTGGCGCTGGTTTACGTTCCGTCGGCCGCGCACGCGTGGAGTTCGCTGGAACTGCTGAATCATCAGCTGCCGCTGGGATGGTTTTTGCGTGCAATGCATGGATGGGGATCGAACTTCATGGTCGCCGTCGTGCTGATCCATATGGCGCAAGTGTTTCTGTTTGGCGCTTACAAGTTTCCCCGGGAGCTGACGTGGATCGTCGGCGTTTTTATGCTGCTGATGACCCTGGCCATGGCGTTTACAGGGCAGGTGCTGCGCTTTGACCAGGATGCGTACTGGGGCCTCGGCATCGGCGCATCAATCGTGGGGCGCGTGCCGTTGATCGGCGGAGAATTGGTGTACCTGCTGCTGGGTGGGCCGATCATCAATGGCGCAACGCTGACGCGGTTTTTTGCGCTGCACGTGTTTGTGATTCCGGGAACCTTGCTTGTGTTCACAGCTCTGCACGTGTGGATGGTGTTGAAACTCGGGGTTAACGAGTGGCCGATGCCGGGACGCATCGTACGGCGCGAAACATATGTCGAGGAGTACAACAAACTCGCACATTCGGATGGGATTCCATTTGTGCCCGGTGCAGTGTGGAAGGACCTGGTTTTTTCGGCGGCGATTCTGTTTGCGGTTGCATGCTGCGCGGCAATATTCGGACCGTACGGGCCGAAGGGCGTGCCCGATCCGACGATTATCAACACGGTTCCCAAGCCTGACTTTTTCTTTCTGTGGATCTACACGGTGCTGTCATTCTTGCCGCCCGAGATGGAGACGCCATTCATTCTGATTGCGCCGGTGGTTGGCGTGGCGGTGCTGCTGGGATTGCCGCTTGTTGCCGGAGTAGGGGAGAAGAGCTGGTGGCGACGACCGGTTGCGGTGATCTCGGTGATGTTTATCGCGGTGTGTTGGGGAATACTCACGAATCTGGGCACGTATACGCCGTGGAGTCCGAAGATGGATGCGTGGAGTGGCGCGGAGGTGCCTCCAAAATTGCTGCAGAGTCGCACGCCGCTGGAGCGGCAGGGAGCGAACGTTCTGCAGGAGAAGCAATGCCGCAACTGCCATCAGCTTGGTGGGCGCGGCGGCGAGCGCGGGCCGGCGCTGGATGAAGTGGCGACTCGCCTGACAGAAGATCAGCTCTACAGGCAGGTGCTGCTGGGCGGCGGAAACATGCCTGCGTATGGCAGTGCGCTTTCGCCAGCTGAGACAACCGCGCTGGTGCGTTTTCTTGAGACCCTCCATCCCAATTACCAACCTGCCTCAGAGGACGCATCGCGGCAAGTCGTTCGGCAGGGCGGCGTGCCGAGCGATTCGACGGTGGAACGCGGAGCAGGTCAGACTCCGGCGCGGTGATCTGACCTATGGAGAGTCGCTGAACAATGTGCCTGAATATGATTTACGCGGATCTGAGCGATACACCGGCACTGGACGATTTGCTGCGCACGTGGTCCTGGCCTTTGCTGCCGCTGGCTTCCCTGTTAATCGGCCTTCTGCTGTACCTGCGGGGGTGGAGATTGGCGCGCACGACGCGTGAACGGGAACTGCCGGTCTGGCGCGCATCCTGTTTTATTGCGGGGCTCATTGCGCTGTGGATCGCGCTGGCTTCGCCGATTGATGCGCTGGACGATTATCTGCTCACGGCGCACATGATTCAGCACTTCATCTTAATGTCGGTTGTGCCGCCATTGATTGTGCTGGGAGCACCGGTGGTGCCGCTCTTGCGGGGGATGCCGCGGGTCATCATTCGCCTCTGGTTGCAGCCGTTGTTTCGCGCGGGATGGATTAGAGCGATTGTAGATGCGTTGACGCACCCGGTGTTTGCGTGGATCGCAATGAACCTGGCATACATGGGATGGCATGTTCCGGCGGCTTTTGAGCTTACGTTCCGCCATGAATGGATTCACGATTTCGAACACGTTTGTTTCTTCGTGACTTCGCTTGGATTCTGGTGGGTGGTGCTGGCGCCGTGGCCTTCGCGTGCACGGTGGCCTCGATGGGCGATGATCCCATACCTGCTCAGCGCGGATATTCTCAACACCGTGTTGTCTGCGACGCTCGCTTTTTCGGGGCGCGTGCTGTATCCGTCGTATGCTGCGGCGGGGCGAATTTGTTTTTTGACTTCGCTGAAGGATCAGGTAGCGGCGGGCGCGGAGATGTGGGTGCTCAATTCGCTGGTGTTTCTGATCCCGGCGGTGGTGATTGCGGCAGGGGAGTTGTCGCCTCGGTTTCTGGCGAATTCTGGGGGGCATGGGAACATCGTGCGAGAAGTTCCGCAGGGATGATGCTCCGCAACCCAGGTCTTAACCGCCGCGGCGGACGAGACCTGCGGCACCCGCTCCGGCTCCTTTACAAACCAGAAGCAAAGCAGATCCTTCGCCCCGCTGACCCCACGGACGTTGTCCGCTGGGCCCCAAGCTTGCGGGGCTCAGGATGACACTTTTTACATTCAGGATGACACCTTCACTGGTTTGGATGTTGGGCGGTTGCGGTGGCGGCGTCGAGGTTTTTTAGCATCGTCGTAACTTCTGGGTTGGACATGAAGTTTTTCCAGACGAGGCCGGTGCGGTAATTCTCGATCATGACAACAATGGGTGCCTGATTCAGGCCCATGTAGATGGGTGAGATCCAGTTAGCGCTGGGATTGATGGCATCGCGGAGGCCGTAGACGCCCCACATGGTGTCGCCGTAATCGCGGTAGTAGTGCTTGAGCGCGGACATCGATGCTTCAGGTGTGTAAGGGAAAGATGCGAGCGCACCTGTGGGAGTGATGTTGCCGATGTCGTCGGCCTCGTCGGGCGCTTGGGCTGCGTATCCGTGAGGTCCGTCGCTGGCGGTCAGGCCCCACGCATCTGGACCGTAGCCGGCGTAGTGCTTGGGATTCGCGATCGAGTATGCGCGATTAATGAGGGCGATGTTGCGATTGTTATCAAAGTACGAAGTGGTGAAGCGATCGTGAAGGCTGTGGGGATCCATGCCCATGAAGGAGTAGTGGGTGAAGAAGAGTGGGCCACCGGGTCCGACGCCGACATCGAGCTTGATGCCGTAATACGTATGGCCATTCGAGTAATGGTTTCCGTCGGTCGTGCCGGACCAACCCTGGCGATATTGCTGCGCCATCTCCGATTGCGAGGACCAGCCTGAGTAGTACATCGATGCGGGAACTCCGTGCGTGGGAGACGCGATGGAGAGCAGGTAAGTCATCATCGTTTCGTTAAAGCCGATGAGCGGGTGGTGAATCTGAAATGCCCACTGCGGGGACCAGTGCCAATAGAGAAAATCACTGGTGGGATTTTGCCGATGCCAGTCCCATTCGACGGAGTTCCAAAGCGCAGTGATGCGGTTGTAGAGGGATTGCTCCGCCGGATCGGAGCCATGGAAATATTGACGCGCGGCGAGCAGACCCTGCATCAGGAATGAGGTTTCAACGAGGTCGCCGCCGTTGTCGAACATGCCGAAGACGGGCATGGTCTGGCCGGTGCTGCCATTCATGTAGTGAGACCAGACTCCGTGATAGCGCTGGGCGTGCTCGAGGAAGTTGACGATTTTGGTGAGGCGTTCGACCCCTTCGGCGCGCGTTATGAATTTGCGATCGACGCCCACCATGAGCGACATGATGCCGAAGCCGCTCGCGCCAGTGGCAACGATACGTTCGTCGCCGGGGATGTTTTCGCGCGTCATACCGGAGTGAGGATCGGCCCCCTCCCAGTAGTAATGGAAGCAGGCGCGCTGCATCATGGTGAGCAATTCGTCGTCGCTGAGTTCGCGAGTGGACGCGGAAGCTTCGTTCGATTGCGGGGACTCGTGGTAGCTCCAATCTGCTGCGGCGATTTTGTAGCTCGCGTGCACGCCGGACTTGCCGAGAAAGTCTTCGTAGCGGTGGATGCCCGGGATCTGCGTGCCGATGGGGGTGAATTTGCCGCCGTCTTCGGAGCGGTAGATGACGTAGCGGGCCAGATCGCGAGGATCGGCGGAGTTCCATTCGAGTTCGACGTGGCGATCGTAGCCGGTGGCGCGGAGATCGGTGGGCGCAGCTAATGCACTGTGCGGAGTGGGGGCATCGGCAACGCGGATCTCATCGACGATGAGGGTGTGGCGGATATTGTCAGCGTTTCCTTGATAGAAAGTGAGGCTCTGGATGTATTCCGGGCGAAATTGGTAGATGGATGCGGATTGAATGTCACCAAGCGGAATGCGCACTTCGATCCAGCGTCCTCCGGGCACGTCACCGGTGTATTTGCCGAGATTGATGGCGGCGCTGAAGCTGGCGGGGAATTCGGCGACCTGCAGGCCCTCGCTCGAAGTGGACAGCACCAGCAGGGGCATGTCGGCGGCGGAGATTGGCTGCGGCGTGTAGATGGAAAAGTAGAGGTTGTGGCCGTCGAGGCCGGGGCGTCGATTTCGGAAGTCGAGCAGGGAAATTGCAGCATTCCAGCCGCCGTTGGGTGCGGACTGCCATTGAAGGCGAATTGCATTTGGGGGCGTTCTGAAGTTTTTGGTCTCGACGGGAAGGCGACCATCTTGCTGTTCGATGAAGCTTTGGCCGTTGGCTTGACCGTGGCTGAAGTAGTAGGTGTTTTTGTTCAGGCTGTTATCGAAGATGACGTGGCGGTAGTAATCATCGGCTGCGTACGCTTGCACTGGAAGCAGAAATGCGGCTGCGAATAGAGTAGAAACGATTGCGCACGAGGAAATTCGTTTTAAGCACCGGGAGATGTTCACTTGTCTGGATCCTCTGTTTGGAAAGCTTGGGTACAGCGAATCATATGGATCTGATTGCTGAAGAGCGCGGTCATTTGGGGTTGTCGGTGCACGAAATCTGGCAGATGGCGTGAGCTACGTAGCCGGCTGCGGTGGCAAAGGCACGGCCAGCCTGGTCCATGCGGGCCGTGGCGGGGTCAACGCCTTCCGTGATGATGCCTCCGTCCCAGTTGCTGGCGCGAAGGATCTTGAGTGCCTGATCGCGGCCTGCGGTCAATTGCAAGTTGTCGGCGATGCTCCATGAAGTTGTGAAGGGAAGGCGATAGCTTCCCGGCAGTCCGTAGGGCTGGTCTGCGTAGGAGTATTGGTAGTTCTTTGAGCGAAGCCACTGATACGTGCGCGTGAAGGTTGGGTCGGATTCAGGAACAAAGCCGAGAGCCGGCAGCTTGAATAGCGAGCCGGGCGGGATTTCGGTGAAGACATAATTCTTGCCGTCTGTCGCGGAGGCGAAGATAGGACCGCCGGCATTGGGCGCTGATGGCGAGACGCAGTGGACAAGCACCGCCTCGTGCAGCGCTGCGGCGCGTCTTGTCATTTCCTGTGATTCATTGAGATCGGTCAGGCGCTTGTAGAGGTCGGCGAGGTCAGTGAAGGCGCGCCAGACGAGGGCGTTGTCGTAGGTGATGAAGGGCAGCTTCTGAAATTCGTCCTGCGAGTCCTGCAGCGAGGAGTAGAGACCGGTAGCAGGATCGTAGCGGCCGATGAGCCGGTCGCGGAAGAGCGTGAGTGCGGACTGATGTTCGGCGAGGAACGCGTTGTCGTTGGTTCGCTCCACGTATGCCGCGAGGGCGAGGACCGGTGCAGTAGCTTCGTCGAGTTGAAAACCGTCTTCAAGGACAATGCCGTCAATGAAGCGGCTGTGCGTACCGGTGTTGCGCAACTGCGTCGTAAGCGCGTATTCGAGCGCGTCGCGTGCCATGGGAGGGTCGATGTCGAGCAGGGCGGGAAAGCTCCACAGCATCGCGTCCCTGTCCCAATAGGCAGCGGAGACATAGTAGCGCGGACTGCGCGAGGTGACGCCGACGAACTGTTCGGTATCGATGGTGCGGCCCCAGGCGTAGAGCTCGGTGAAGAGAAAATTGCGATTCATGAGGAGATCGAGATCCGCCTGTCCCGTGGTGCGCGTTCGCTTTGAGAGCCACGCGGCGGTTTGTTCGATCATGGCTTCGGCGCCATTGCGATCGATCTGCTCACGCAAAGCGCGAGCGTTGTGCGCTGCGCTGAATTCTTCGATTCCTGCTGAAAGCACGAAAATCGATTCTACAGATTCGCCGGGCGCGAGAGTCCTGGTCTGGTTTGCGTCGACGGAAGGCGTTGCAGTGGTGGGCGGTACGGTGATGTTCGCCTTTGAACCAGGATGAAGCAGCGCCCAGGCGAAGTCAGTGTCAGTGGTGATGTAGCTGAAAACTTCAGCCGGATCAACCCAGGGTGCGGCGCCAACAATGCGCTCGCCGCGCAGTTCGACGGGCACGTAGGTGACGCGATTGAGGGAGCCAAAGTTCGCTTTGACTCCGAGAGTAATCTCGACGGGTTCGGTGCGATGGTTAGTGAGTGTCATGCGCAGAAAAGCTGCACGCGAATCGGGTGGTGCGCACCAGGTCAGAGAGGCGTCAAGCCCACTGATGAACTTGTGTGCCGTGGGAATCCAGTATGCGAGGAGTTCCCAGGAGGGATTCTGGAAATCGAATGGCTTTCCGTCGGCTGTGAAATAGGGCTGAAGGACGGGGCTGCCGCGTTCGCCGCTTACCTGGAGCAGTCCGCGGTGATGCATCGAGAGCACGTTGAAGGTACCGAGGGCGCCGTCGCTCGCGCGGATGTCCGGCAGTGAAATCCACTGGTTGCCGGTGGGCAGAACGTCGTCAGGATGCAGCGAAATTGGCGTACGCGGCGCCGCCGATGCTGCGAGAACTCCGATGAAGAGGGATAGGAAAATCGCGGAAGAGACCAGTTTCGCGTCGATGCGCCTGGCGGAAGATCGCGAGCTTGCCGTTTTCAAGATAATCTGGCTCCCTTGAGGCGAAATACGGGCTGTCATTCCCGCCGACCAGCATACATCCGGCAACTATCGCACTGTTCGAAGGGGCTCGAAGACCACGGTGGGACCCAGCGTGCGGGGCAGGGATCTGTGGCGAGGAATCCAACACGTCAAAATGAGCGCAAAAACGAATTAGTTGGGCAAAAAGGCGTCTCTTCCGTGCGCGAATCTCGAATCCCAGAAGGCGATTGAAAACTTCATTATTGACAGTGACATGTGCGCGGTGTTACCTATTTAATCCGTTGCGCAATCGTTTGCGCAACTTGGACAGATTCGACTGAATGTATCAATGCAACTGCTTTTTTGAGGAGATCGTGATGCAAGCGAACGCCGTAAATTGCTCGATGCCGGGCCGCTGTGAATCCAGAGGTTCTGTGCGCATAAGGAGCGGGTGGTGGCAGCTAGTGCTTGTGCTATTTGCCCTGTACGTCCTACCCGTTCAAGCCCAATACAGAGCCAGCCTGCAGGGAACGGTCGCGGACTCCCAGGGCGCCATGATTCCGGGAGCGCAGCTTCTTCTTACTGACCAGGAAACCAACCACGTAATCACGGCCACTAGCGATGCCTCGGGAAACTTCACGTTCAACGCACTTCCCCCGAGCACCTACAAGCTGGAGGTGAGAAGAGACGGATTCAAGACCAAGGTTATGGACGGAGTCCGCGTTATCGCCGAGCAGGCGAATGCGCTGAACGTGGTCATGGAGATTGGCGGTAAGGCAGAGACGGTGACCGTGAATGCCTCAGACGCGCCGGCAATCGATACCGAAACCGGAAGCATAAGCGGAACGATCACCCAGGAAGATTTTGCGAAGATGCCTGACTTTGGCCGTGACCCGCTGCAACTGGCTCAACTGGCTCCCGGCATGTTTGGCGACAGCTCACAGAATGCCGGAGGCGGCACATTCAGTCTTCCTGGCAACCAGGGTGACGGCAGTGTGGGCGCAAGCTCAGGTCCGTATCAGACCGAGAACAAGCCGCAAGTCTTCGGCAACGGCGGCCGCAACGATACCAATGGCATCACGCTTGACGGCGTCCAGATCAGCAGCGTGACCTGGGGTTCTGCCGCGGTGATTACGCCCAATCCCGACACCATCAAGGAAATGAAGGTCGTCACGAATCCATATGACGCCGAGTTGGGCCGGTTCAGCGGCGCACAGATCCAGATGATTTCGCAGAACGGCACAAATCAGTTTCACGGCACCGCGCTTTTCAAACTGGATCGCCCCGGGCTCAATGCCTATCAGCGGTACGATCCGAACAACAATCCGCAGCGCAACAATGCCAAGTACAACGAGTATGGCGGGACCGTCGGTGGACCGATTTTGCGCAACCGGCTGTTCTTCTTCTTCGGGTACGACACCATCCGCAACACCGGAACAGTGACTGGCGGTGGCTGGTACGACACGTCCAGTCTTGACAGTTCAGCGCCCACAGGCTCCATCGCCAGCAAATTCACCGGCATCAAGGGCGCAGGTGTTGTTTACCAGAGTGTTCTCGAGGGCCCATCCGACCACCACCAATGCGTGGACGTCGGGCTGATCCAGGGTGTGAATTGCAACTGGATTCAGGGGCAGGGACTGGATCTGGGTAAGCCGCTGACGATTGGCCTCGGCAACCACGATCCATCATTTGCAAATCCGGTGACGACAACATCCGGAAAAGTGTACACACCAGGCCTGGGTGGCAACGGAAGCGGAAGTTATGCCGCCAATATGGACGGAGCTGCCGATCTGTTTTACGTGTCGACGGTTGGCCCCAGCAACACGATCAATGAGCAATACAACGGTCGCCTCGACTACCAGCTGACCGACAGGGACCTGCTGGCATATGACATCTACTATGTTCCAGTGAACAGCACTAGCTACAACGGTGCGCAGCGAGCGTCCAACATTTTCTACCACAACGCTCTGAACTACTCGACAGGGCTCTTGTATAACCACACGTTTTCTCCCACCCTGCTGAACGAAGCCCGCGGGGATTACGCCGGCTGGAAGTGGAACGAACTGGCGGACAATCCGCAATCACCATTGGGCTTGCCTAACGATTACATCGCGTTGAATAACGGTGTGTCGTTCTCAAATGTGACCTTTAATGGCGGGAATGGACCTGCGGACTTTGGCCCCAGCATCGGCAGCATCTTCGATCAATGGACGTTGAACATCAAAGACGTACTGACCAAGGTTTACAAGAGTCACAACCTGAAGTTTGGCGGCCAATACACGCGCCTGGCTTATCTTGACTCCGCAACCTGGGCCGCGAGCCAAAACTTCTACTTCAACAACTACTGGGACTTCTTGAATGATGCGCCCACGACGGAGACCGTCTCCGGCGCAGATCCGACCACGGGCATTCCTACCATGTCGCGGAAGGATGACCGGCAATATATTCCGTCGGTCTTCGTTCAGGATGACTGGAAGGTTCGGCCAAACCTGACGCTCAACCTCGGCCTCCGCTGGGAATATTTTGCCGGCATGACCGAAAAGAAGGGCAACAATCCGCGCCTCAATCTCGGAAGGGGTCCGGCGACGTTCACCAACTTGGCTATCGTGCTGAACCAGCCGCAGGTCGATGCGCAGAAGGGCAACTTTGGACCGGAATTTGGTTTTGCATGGAGCCCGGCGCGGGATGGCGGCAAGCTCGTACTGCGCGGTGGCTTCGGCATGAGCTTCAACGGACTGGAGCAGGCGATCACTACCAACACGCGCTTCGATCCGCCGTTCCTGACCAACAGCAATACTCTGACGGGCTCGGAAATTGTCTATGGCACCGCATCCAACATCTATGAATATGGTGCGTTGCCCGCCAATCCTGCGCTTATTTCAACATTCGACTCGGCAAACCTGCCCACGGGCGGCGTTGCTGTCGGTATTACGGGAATCGACAACAAGCTCAAGACAACCTACGTCTATCGCTATTCGCTAGAGGGACAGTATGATCTGGGGCATTCCTGGGTGGCAACGCTGGGTTACTCCGGCAGTTCAGGCCGTCATCTGCCGCTCCAGTACAACCTCTACAACAAGTACGCGCCGCAGATTATCGCTGGCAGTGCGGCCTTCAATCCGGCAGTGAATTCGATCGACTGGTATGAAGACACCGGCACATCCAGCTTCAACTCGCTGCTGACCGACCTGCGGCACACGTTTTCGCACACGTTTGAAGCTGATGTGCAATATAGGTGGGCGCATTCTCTCGACGGCGGGTCTGGCCCATACAGTGAGCCGGACTACCAGTTCCTGCCCGGATACAACTGGGGTCCATCGGACTTCGATTCGCGCAACATGATCAAGATTTTCGGCGTATGGAGTCCCGTGTTCTTCCACAGCAATAGCTGGGCCGAGAAGGTGGTGGGCGGCTGGACGGTGAGCCCAATTTTCAACTACCACTCGGGCTTCCCGTTCAATCCGACATACGGCGGAATCTCATGCAACGCGTTCTATCCCAACAGTGGCAACTGCAACCTGCGTCCCGCCTCCTATGCCGGCGGCGCCGGCAGCAGCCAGTCGAGCGATTCATTCAAGACGAGCGCTGGACACTTCCCGAAGGGCGGGACGGCGTACTTTACTGCTCCCGCAGTAATCAACAACACGCAGCCTGGTTGGAGTACGACCTCCACAGTTCCAACTCCTACGCCGCTTCCCGGCGTTCCAGGGCTTGGCCGCAACGCTTTCGTGGGTCCGAATTACCACGATCTCGATCTGGCGCTGACCAAGGCATTCGGGTTGCCATCCATGAAGGTGCTGGGTGAGGGTGCACGCATCGAAATCCGCGCCAACGCATTCAACTTGTTTAACACTGTGAATCTCGCGAACATTGATGCCAACATTCCCGACTCGAACTTCGGGCGTGCGCAGAACGCACTTGGTTCGCGGACCATTGAAGGCGAGTTCCACTTTAAGTTCTAACTCTGGCCTCCCATTCTCTCCCCGTTCCTCGGAGCGGGGAGATTTTTTAAACTTTAGCCGTTTGCGATGCGCTGGAGTTTCAGACGCTTGGCAGCGGCTTTTTCTCTACACTGTTTTGAGAGTCCATCAGAACTGATGTCGCTCCGAGGATAGATGCGGGGACCGGGTCCAGCTCGTTCAGCATGGTCGGTAGTTGCGATGGCAGCAATGCTGATTGCTCCGAGTTTCGCAATCGAATGCAGTACGGCATCCGCGCAATCCCAGGGTCCCCCTGCGGGAGATTCCGCGACAGGATCGAAGACATTTGAGGCCCTGGCCAAGAGCGCCGATGAAGCGCGAGATGCGGGACGGCTTGATGAGGCGGTTCAAACATACAGCCGGGCGCTGGCGCTCAATCCGAAATGGGTGGAAGGTTGGTGGTCGCTGGGAACGCTCCACTACGACGCCGACAGGTATGCCGAGGCGGCCCTGGCCTTCGAAAGAGTAGTGGCATTGGATCCAAAACAGGGGACAGCACACGCGATGCTGGGGCTATGCGAGTTCGAACTGGGACAACCCGAGCGCGCACTCAAGGATATCGAGACAAGCAAAACGCTGGGCGTGCTGGAGGACAAGCAGTTGCGCGACGTGGTGATGTATCACGATGGCGTCTTGCTGCAGCGGGCCGGGCAGTTTGAGGCTGCCAAAGCGGCACTCACCTCACTTTGCCTGAATGGCATGCGCAGCAGTGAGTTGGCGGGAACCTTCGGAATGGTTGCGCTACGCATGCGCGACGCAGCACCGCCAGACCCGGCCACCGAAGCCGGACAGGTGGTGCAACACGTGGGCCGCGGGGCCTGCTTGAGCGGGGCGAAAGAGTACGAGGCGGCGAAGACAGAGTTCGATCAGGTGATCGCGCGCACGCCGCACTTCCCGCTTGTGCACTACGCGTATGGTTGCGAACTGGTGGATGCGCGCGACATCGCAGGAGCTGTCAAGGAGTTCGAAGCGGAGATCGCAGAGCAGCCGAAGAGTGTTCTGCCGCGGTTGCATATCGCGGTCGCCGAGTACAAGGTGGATTCGGCCGCGGGGCTCAAGTATGCGGAGGAGGCGGTGCAACTGGAACCTAATCTTCCGCTTGGGCATTACCTGCTTGGCCTACTGCTGCTGGATACGGGCGCGTATGAGCGGGCCGTGCCGGAGTTGGAAATTGCGCGCAAGGCATTTCCACAGGAGGGAAGAATTGACCTTGCGCTGGCAACGGCATACGCGCACGTGGGCCGAACGCAGGACGCGGCACAGGCGCGGACAGAGTTTGCGCGCAAAAAGCAGGCGGAACAGGCGTCGGCTGAGGGCACAGTGGAGATTACTGACGCAATGGACGCGAGATCGAATCGGTGAAATGAGAACGCCAAAGTATTTTCAGAGAAACTGCGCTCTCTTCCACTCCTCTCAAGGCCGCCGCTCGTTGAAGTCGCGGCCGCTTGAGATCGCGACGTCAGCGTGCACATCCTTTAAAAGTGGGTCAGGACTTTGGCTCTTCGATGGTGAGGATCTGGTCTGCGGCGACATTTGTGAGTCGCTGAATCGTGCGGCTGGGCCAGGTGATCTGGATTTCTTTGATGTGCGTATTCGAGCCAACGCCGAAGTGAACGCGCGGGTCGCTGGAACACGCGTAGCCGACGGCCGTTGTCGCTTCGTTCCATTGGGAGCGACCATCAGCGGTGATGATTTTGATCTGCGCGCCAAGACCCATGCGGTTGCTGCGTGTGCCGACGAGGCGCAGCAGAAGCCAATGCTGGCCCTCTGCACCGGTGTTACGGAAAAGTTTGATGGGCTCGTTGAGACTGGAGACGACGGCGTCGATGCGTCCGGTGTTGAAGATGTCGCCAAAGGCCGCGCCGCGATGTGCGCCGGCAATCTGGAAGCTGGGCCCTGCGCTGGAACTGACGTCTTGAAACTTGCTGTTGCCGAGATTGCGGAAGACGGAGTTGGGCTCAGGGTAGGCCTGCGCGGGGATGGCCTGCTGAATGTTGTCCATGACGTTGGCGCGAGCGACGAAGAGGTCCTTCCAGCCGTCATTGTCGAAGTCGTAAATGCCGTTGCTCCAACCGGTCATGCGGTTGGTGAGTGGCCCCAGGCCGCTGGTGTTGTTGGCATCGACGAATGTACCGCCGCCCTGATTGATGTAGAGCGGGAATTCTTCGTGCTCGACAGCGGTGTGCCAGATGTCAGGCAGGCCATCGTTGTTGATGTCGCGGAAATCGGCTCCCATGCCGGAGAGAGCGTCGCCATCGGGCGAGTAGGCAACACCGGCGGCGACGGCAATCTCTTCAAACTTCTTTCCGCCAACGTTGCGGAAGAGGAAGTTGGGCATGGTGTCGTTGGTTACGAAGGCCGAGAGAAAGCCGCTGCCGTCGATATCGGCGAAGGTCACTGCCATGCCCTTGCCGAAGAAAGCGTCGATGCCGGTTTCGTGCGAGACGTCAGTGAATGTGCCGTCGCCATTATTGCGATAGAGAGTGTTGTGCAGCGGCAGGTAAAGATTGGGATGGCAGTAGGCGCGCAGGCCCTCTTTGAGCGCGCAGAAGGGATCCTTGTTGACCTCCCAATGGCAGTAGTTGACGACAAAGAGATCGAGCAATCCATCGTTGTTGTAGTCGAACCAGCCCGCTCCGACGGACCACATTTTCTTGCCATGGGCGTGCGCTCCAGCGACGCCGGCTTTGGCTGTTACGTCGGTGAAGGTTCCGTTGCCGTTGTTGCGAAAGAGTTGGTTGCCGGTAACATTGGCGACGAAGATGTCCGCATTGCCGTCGTTGTCGAAGTCGCCGATGGCGACGCCCATGCCGTAGCCTGCGCCAGCGACACCCGCTTTTTCAGTGACGTCGGTGAATGTGCCGTCATGGTTATTGCGGAAGAGGCGATTCCAGTAAGCCGGTGTCGTCTTTTCAAGCGAAGGGATCTCGGCGCCGTTGACGCAGTAAATGTCGAGAAAGCCGTCGTTGTCGAAGTCAAACAGAGCGACACCGGCAACCATGGTTTCGGGTTGGTTCTTGTTGGGTGTAGCGCAGTTGCGAGTTACGAAGTTGAGGCCCGCTCGCTGGGCGATCTCGTCGAAGCGAATGCCTGGGAAGAGCTTAATTGCACCGCTCTGCGCAAGAAGGGGCCGAAGGCCGCGCGGGGCTATTGCGGATGCAGTAACGAGGCCGAGAGCCTGAAGGAGGCGACGGCGTTGAAGACTTGAGATGCGATCGTCGGCCATGTGCGTACGTGGGGCCCTGGTGCCGATGAAGCCGACACGTCTGGGCGGCGAAAGGTGATGCTGCGGATCCAGACGGTATAGTCGGCGGCTTCGATCACAGCCCCCAAGTACTGTTATAGACCGAGAGCTCGCGGAATCCCAGATCGAAAAAGAAAGAGCGACGATGACGATTCGCAGTTTGACTGTTTTACTTGGGGTGGCCATTGCGGCGGGAGTTTTGGCCGCGCAGGCGCCGGTGCAGGAGGTGACGATTGACGCGACTGCTGCGCCACATCCCTTCCCGCATTTCTGGGAGCAGACGTTTGGGTCGGGGCGCGCGATTCTTGCATTGCGCGACGGTTATCTGAAGGATTTGGCGGATGTGCACGACCAGGCCGGCATGCGCTATGTGCGGTTTCACGCGATCTTGCATGATGAGGTGGGGGTCTACGACGAGGATGACAAGGGGAATCCGGTTTACAACTTCACCTGCGTCGACCAGATTTACGACGGGCTGCTGGAACGCGGTGTAAGGCCATTTGTCGAGATCAGCTTCATGCCACGCAAACTTGCGGCCAAGGAAGCGATTCATCCTTTCTGGTACAAGCAGAACGTCTCGCCGCCGAAGGACTATGGCAGATGGGATGCGCTGATGCGAGCGTTTGCGCAGCATCTTGTCGATCGTTATGGGATCGATGAAGTCGCGCAGTGGTACTTCGAAGTCTGGAACGAACCCAACATTGACTTCTGGGCGGGCGATCCCAAGCAGACAACCTATTTTGCGCTGTACGACCACACTGCGCGCGCGCTGAAGAGCGTGAGTCCGCGCCTTCGCGTTGGCGGCCCGGCAACTGCTGCGGCGCATTGGGTCCCCGAGTTTTTAAGCCATGCAAAAGAGCAGCAAGTACCGGTGGCCTTCGTTTCCACGCATGGATACGCTGACGATTCGGTCGAGGACATGTTCGGCACGAAGGAAGACATTCCAATGCACGACCGGGTGTGCCGCGCGATTGCGAAGGTGCACGGTGAGATCGAGGCATCGGCATTTCCTCGGCTGCCACTGATGTGGACAGAGTGGAATGTTCCATCGTATGGCGATCTCAACGCACGCGACAACTGGTATGTAGGCCCGGCACTGGCTCGTGATATCAGCCAGTGTGATGGGAACGTAAGCATGATGTCGTATTGGACATTTGATGACGTCTTCGAAGAGGGCGGCGTCAAGTCTACGCCATTCGACGGCGGATTCGGATTGATTGCGCCGGGACGAATCAAGAAGCCGAGTTTCTATGATTTTGCGCTTCTGCATCGGCTTGGAAATGTGCGGCTGGCGAACGCAGCTGACAACGTTCTGGTGACGCGACGGGGGGACGGGACACTCGTGGTAGCGGCGTGGAACCTGGTCGAGATGGACATGTTGCAGGGATCCCCGTTGACACTGCACCTGAATTTCAAGGGCACTTCTGCCCAGGCGAAGGTCTCGATTGAACGTGTGGACGGATCGCATGGAAATCCAATGACGTTGTACAAGTCGATGGGAAGTCCGCGGTATCCCACGATGAAGCAGGTCGCAGCACTGAATGAGGCTTCGGCGTTGCCGCCTCCAGAGAAGTCCGTGTTGAAAGATGCCCGGCTGAAACTGTCGTTGCCTGTGAACGGATTGGCGTTGATAGAAATCACGGATTTGAAATGACGCATTTGATTGAAGAGGAACTGGGAGCACGATGAAGAATCCATTACAGATTGACACTCTCAAGAAGAAGAGAATTCGTAAAGCCACTGTATCGACGTTGGCTGCATTTGTATTTTCATGTTTGACCGCAGTTCCTTTCTCATTTGGTCAGGCGCAAATGAGACACACTCGTCACGCTCCTCCATCGAATTCGCAGCTGGCTTCACCGGCTGTTGAGAAGCGGGTTGAGGCGCTGTTGAAGCAGATGACGCTCGAGGAGAAGCTCGGGCAACTGGTGCAATACAGCGACAGCGGCTATGACGGACAGGCGCAAACAGCAGCGGAGGTGGCGGCGACACCGGGAAAGAATCCATCGACGAAGGACAAGGTCGATGCGATGCAACTGGTTTCAACGGGACGCCTGGGATCGATGCTCAACACAGTGGGGCAGGCGCGCACGAATGCGCTGCAGCATGCGGCCGTCGAGAAGAGCCGACTGCATATTCCGTTGATGTTCGGGGCGGACATCATTCACGGGTACAAGACGGTCTATCCAATTCCGCTTGGCCTTGCAGCGACATTCGATCCAGAACTGGTGACGTCGCTCGCACACATTTCGGCGACGGAGGCGAGGACGGGAGGAGTGGATTGGTTTTACTCGCCGATGGTGGACATTTCGCGCGATCCGCGCTGGGGTAGAACGCAGGAGGGAGCTGGCGAGGACGCCTATCTTGGAGCGGCGATTGCGCGGGCTTACATTCGCGGGTACCAGGGAGACGATCTGTCCCTGCCAACCAGCGTGGCTGCCTCGGTAAAGCATTTTGCGGCGTACGGCGCGGCAGAGGCGGGGCGGGAATACAACACGACGGATATGTCGGAAAGCCGGCTTCAGCAGGATTATCTGCCACCGTACAAGGCCGCGGTTGAAGCGGGCGCCGCGACCATAATGAGCGCGTTCAATGCGTTGAATGGCGTACCGGCATCGGCGAACCGATATCTGCTGCAGGATGTTCTACGCGATCGCTGGGGGTTCAATGGGTTCGTGGTGAGCGACTACACGGCCGTGATGGAGTTGCGAAATCACGGGATCGCATTGGATCCGGCCACAGCCGCGCGCAAGGCGATTATGGCCGGCGTGGACATAGACATGATGTCGCATTACTACGATGCAGAGCTGCCGGGGCTGGTGAAATCCGGCACGGTTCCGATGAGCGTTGTGGATGAGGCCGCGCGCCGGGTGCTGCGCGTCAAGTTTGCGATGGGACTTTTCGAGCATCCATACGCAGAGGGGCCTGAGGTCACGTCTGCAGTGGCGGAGCATCGGCCGCTGGTGAGAACGGCTGCTGAAGAAGCGATTGTGCTGCTCAAGAATGAGGGACCGGGGACGGGATCGCCGGTGTTGCCGTTGTCTGAGAGTGTGAAGAAGATCGCGTTAATTGGGCCGCTCGCCGATAACAGTGGAGAGATGACGGGGTCATGGGGAGGCAACCGGAGAGACCCCGATGTCGTGACCGTGAAGGACGCGCTGGAGGCTCGTGCGAAAAAGATTGGCGGATCGGTAGCGTATGCGAAGGGAACGGAAATTCTGAGCGAGTCTGACGCGGGATTTGCGGA
>NZ_JBARMD010000270.1:0-9231 GCF_049802275.1 Occallatibacter sp.
CCATGGGGTTCTGATTTAGTTTACACCAGCTGAAGTCCCTGAAGCGCGGGCTGGTCAATGCGGCGGACAATATTGCAAGTCCGCGGCATTGGCCTCAATGCGACGGCGGTACAAACTCCGACGGAAGCGCGGAGCCTTCGCCGAAGAAGAACTGCTCCATCTGTTCGACGAGGAACTGTTGCGCCTGCGGGGTCCAAGGCTGAAGGCGGTACTCGTTGAGCAGCATCTTCTGCCGGTCGACCCACTCGCCCCATGCGGCCTTTGACACGTTCTTATAGATCTTCTGACCGAACTCCGAATCGAAGGGCGGCTCGTCAAGGCCCTCCATTTCCTTCTTATAACGAACACAAAAAACCATATGCGCCATCGTTCCTGCTCCTGTTTTTTATTGTATGGGAGCGATGAGGACGCACCAGATGGAATGTGCGGGGAGCCGCCCTTCACCGGACAATTCCCCGCAGGAAGAAACTTCAGAACGCAGCAAGACCATTGAGACCCGCCGACGCGGGAAGGCCTTCCACCTGCCCGTCATTCAGCAAGATTCCGTCGCTCAGGAAAGAGAAGATGGCCGATGGTTCCAGTGCCTGCATTGAGCGCATAGACGAAGCGGCCGTCCTGGCTGAACATCGATTTCAAGTGATTGCTGCCACTTTCCTTTAACTCGTACAATCAAACTGAACTCATTATGTGCGGCCGGTTTGCTCGTCGATCAACGCAGGAGGTCCTCGCCGACTGGTTTGGCGTGGAGCCAGAGGATATGCCGTGGTTTGCGCCCACGCATAACGCGACGCCGCAAAGCACGCAGCCCGTTGTGCGGCTGAACAATGAAACGGGCAAACGCGAATTCGCACTGATGCGGTGGGGGTTTGTTCCCTACTGGGCCAAAGATGCCAAGGTCGGCTACTCCACCATCAACGCGCGCTCCGAAGAGGTTGCGGCCAAGCCGCTGTACCGGGAGGCCTTCAAAAGACGCCGATGCCTGATTCCTGCGGACGCGTTTTATGAGTGGCAGCGCATCGACTCGAGGACCAAAAAGCCGTTCGCGTTCGGAATGCAAAGCGGGGCACCTTATGCCTTTGCGGGGCTGTGGGAGCGGTGCAAGCCAAAGGAAGGAGACCCGCTCGAAACATTCACAATTCTTACCACCGATCCGAACGAGCTGGCCGAGCCTGTGCACAACCGGATGCCGGTGATCCTGGAGCCCCACGACTACACGCGGTGGATGGATCCGGGCGATCCAACGCGTCCGCCGACTGACCTGCTGCGGCCGTATCCTGCGGAAAAGATGCGGTCGTGGGCCGTATCGATGGTTGGTGGAATCTGATTCCACACGGTGAACTGCTCACAGCCGTCGCGTGTCCTGTTTGCGCCTCGACAACGCCTTCCGGTTCATCGATGACACCTGAGCTGGCGCTTAGTCGTAACGCTCGAAGATGATTTGCTTGCGGTGCCAGCCGTAGCTTGCCAGCTTTTCGCGGACGCCGGCGACCATGTTATTGAGGCCGCAGATATAAGCGTAGATGTCGAAGTTGAGTTCGGCCGGCAGAATGGATGGATCGGGCGGCGGGACCGGTAATGTGATGCCGAGGCGGGTGGCGCGCTCTTCAACGATGCGGGCGACGTGATCTTGCACGTAGCCGCGAAGACCTTTCCAGCTTTCGTCTGCGCGGCTTAGCGTGGGCAGGTAATGGAAGTTGGGCTTGCGGGCGGCTAGCGACTCAAACTCCTCTCGGTAGTAGAGCTCGCTCTCGTGGCGGGTTCCGTATACCATCCAGATCTCCTTGCCTTCGCTGCGGTCGATGCCGGCGTCGGGCCCGGTCTCAGGGAAAAGCCACTGCGCGAAGCCGCGCATGGGGGCGATTCCGGTGCCGGTGGAGATGAAGATGGAATCAGTGACGGGCTGCTTGAGGATGAAGTGGCCGTGAGGGCCGTGAACCTGGACGGTTCCGCCGGGAGGGAGCTCGGTGAGATCGGCGAGGTGGTTTGAAAAGAATCCCTCGGGCACGCGATTGACGCAGAGTTCGAAGTGGTTGCCATTGGCCGCTGAGGCAATGGAGTAGGCGCGGGTCTGCTGCTTGCCATTGGAGTCAGGAGCGACAGCGGAGATGAACTGCCCAGAGACGAAGGGAAAGGATTTCAGTTCGTCGAGAACGAAATCGAAGTGGTAACACTGGGCCGATTCAGAGATCAACGTCTTGCTTGCCAGACGTGCCGTATACGTTTCACGCGCCAAGGTGGGTTCTCACTTGCAAAGGAAGATGAGGCATAAATAGAGCCAAATGCAGTATATCGTCCGGCGTGCGCGGAGCCGGGTTCGCATTTTGTGAGCGTAGATACGGAAGTTTGTGGGATAAAACAGCGGTGGCTGCGGCGATTTGGTTCTACGCCAGAGCGTGCCAGCAGAGTTGAAGGCCCATTACAAAAAGCCAGAGCGAGAGCGCGAGGCGCATGGTGCGGACGGGGATGCGCGAGGCAAGTCCGGTGCCGAGGAGCGCGCCGAAGACGCCTCCAGCGATGAGGTTGATGAGCAGAGACGAATTGAGGCCGGCGTTGCTGAGGTGAAGTGTGCCACCGATGAGCGAAAGGCAGAGCCCGAAGGCAAGGTCGGTACCGACGATGCGGCGGGCGTCGAGCGGGGTCAAGCCGAGGAGGGCTAAGGTGCCAAGTGCTCCGGCGCCAGAGGAGGAAAAGCCTACCTCAGCGCCGATGGGGAGCATGACGATGGCGAGCCATCGGGGGGAGTTGGTGCGGTGCGTGGGTTCAGCGGCGGGGCGGAAGTGGCGAAAGATGTGCCACGCCGACGAGACGGCGATCATGATGCCGAGGGCGAGGAAGAGCCAGAGATTGTTGGCAGAGTCGTGCGCGACGCGCTGGAAGATGAGTGATCCGATGGCTACGCCTGGAATTCCGGTGGCGAGGATGAGGCCGAGGGTGCGCCACTCGACTTGTTTGCGCCAGATTTGGACGGGGACGACGACGAGTTTGACGGCTGCAGAGTAGGCGAGGGCCGTGCCGACGGCTTCGGCTACAGGCACGTGGAGAAACAGGATGAGCAACGGCGCGATGAGCGTGCCTGCGCCAACGCCAGTGATGGCGATGAGTGTGGCGATGGCAAATCCTAGAAGAAGTTCCATGGCGATCTCCGGAGTTCAATGAGCCTGCAGGTGAATGCCGCACTCGAGCTTGCGGCCGGACCAGCGGCCTGAGCGCGGGTCGTTTTCATCGAAGGGCAGGCTGGTACAAGGAGCGCAACCGATGGAGGTGTATCCCTTTTCGTAGAGCGCGAGAAGCGGGATAGAGTGCTGCTCGGCATATTGCCAGACGTCGCGGGTGGTCCACTCCGCGAGGGGGCTAAGCTTGGCGAGGATTTTGCCGGTGGGCAGGGTGAAGAACTCGTGCGCCTGGAGGTCGGCTCGTGATTTGGATTGCTGGCGGCGCAGACCGGTAACCCAGGTGGTGTAAGAATCGAGGGCGCGGAAGAGCGGCTCTACTTTGCGCAGTCCGCAGCAGCGGTCGGGGGCGGTTTGATTGAGGATGCCGAATTGCGACTCCTGATCGGCGACAGACTGCTCGGCCTGGACATTGATGAGATTCAGGTTCCACTCTGAGGCGATCCGATCACGGTAGGCGAGGGTTTCAGGGAAGTGGTAGCCGGTCTCGAGGAAGATGACCGGGATCTGCGGCTGGAACTGGAGGGCCATATGGAGGACGGCGACGTCTTCGGCCTGGAAACTCGAGGTGATGCAGGCGCGCTGCGCGTGCTCGAGGTGCTCGCGGAGGAAACCGGAGGCGGTGAGGGCGAGACTGTCAGATGCCGAGGCCGTTGTCATTGTCGTCTTCTCCTATGGGAATTGAGGCGAGGCGGTGGATTTCATTGAGGATCTGGTCTGGTTCGTCGTAGACCAGTTCCGAGGGGATTTCAGTGGGTATAGCACTAAGCACGTCGGCGCGCGTGAATGTGATGGGGGTGGCTTCGTTTGACTCGAGGATCACGAATGCGCCGAGGCGCGCAAAGGTGAGGAGCTGGGGTGAGACAGGAGCCCAGGTGCGGAGGACTATGGCGCCCTCAGCAAGAAGGGACTGCTCGATCCGCGAGGCGTGACCGGAACGATAGCCGAGATTAAGCAATCCAATGGTTGCATGTTTGGGAATTGCGTCGGCACTGTCGTGGATGGCGCGGATCATGCCTGCGCCGGCGGTGGTGTTGTCTGTGGGATCAATAAGGATGAAGCTGCCAGTGGCGCGGCTGTCGCGGTAGAGATCGGCGAGGAGGGGGCGGCTGGTTTCGATGACGACCTGTCCGATGTCGTTGAGGGCTAGCTGCGAAGCGGAGTTTTCGGCAAGGTGTTCGACATCGATGCGGGAGCGTAGCTCGGTGATGGTGGCACGGACGGTCTGGGCGGTGTGTTTGAGCAGGTAGGTCGCGCCGGGGCGGAGGGGTTTGGAGTGCATCCAGACAACGGTGGCTTCGACGCCGCTGGTTTTGCGCGGGGGCGCGGTGACGGAGGAGATCATGTCGCCGCGGCTGAGGTCGATTTCGTCTTCGAGGGTGAGGACTATGGATTGAGGAGCGCGAGCACGGGCCAGTTCGCCGTCGTAGGTGGAGATTGTGCGGACGCGGGTGCGGCGGCCTGAGGGAAGCGCCAGCACTTCGTCGCCGGGCTGGACGGAGCCTGCCGTTATCTGGCCGGCGAAGCCGCGGAAATCCTGATGAGGACGGACGACGCGCTGGATGGGCAACCGGAAGGTTGCGTGTGTGCGATCCACCGCAAGCGGGAGCGTTTCGAGGAGTTCGAGAATGCTGGGGCCTGCATAGAAGGGCATCCGTGCGCTGCGATGGACTACGTTGTCTCCATCGAGTGCGCTCACGGGCACGGGGATTAGCTGCGGAATCTTGAGTTGACGCGCGAGGCCCTGCAGGCTTGCGCTGTGGGAATGGAAAACTTCCTCGGAGAAATCGACCAGGTCCATCTTGTTGATGGCGGCGATCACGATCGGAATTCCGAGGAGCCCGGCGATGCAGGCATGGCGGCGGGTCTGGGCGAGGATGCCTTTGCGGGCGTCGACGAGGACGATGGCGACATCTGCGGTAGATGCGCCGGTGGCCATGTTGCGCGTGTACTGCTCGTGGCCGGGGGTGTCGGCAATGATGAATTTGCGTTTGGGCGTGGAGAAGTAGCGATAGGCGACGTCGATCGTAATTCCCTGCTCTCGCTCGGCGCGGAGGCCGTCAGTGAGCTGAGCGAAATCGATTGCGGCGTTGCGGGTGACGGAACGGATGTGGTCGTCGTAGACATTGTGGGAGTCGTAGAGCAGGCGGCCGATAAGGGTGGACTTGCCGTCATCGACGCTGCCGGCGGTGGAGAAGCGGAGAAGGTCTTTGGCGAGCTCGGCTTCGAGGCGCTGTTCGATAGGCTCAGGAGCGGGAGTTGCCAGGAGTCCCTCAGGGGCTAAAGCCCCCGTAATTTTGGTGCTTCCTATGGCACGACTGAAGTCGTGCCCTTTCAAAACTGACGTTTCTCCATGGGCAGTGAAGTCGTGCCCTTTCAGAACGTCTGCTTGTGCATTCCCGTCCTCGGTCGGCGCGGAAATGCCCCTCAGTGTGTTTTGCTCTACAGTGGCCATCAGAAGTATCCCTCGCGCTTTTTCAGTTCCATGGAACCGTCCTGGTCGTGGTCGATGATGCGGTTGGCGCGCTCGGAATTGCGGACGGCCATGAGTTCCTCGATGATTTTGGGAACTGTGTCGGCTTCGGAGCGGATGGCACCGGTGCAGGGGCTGCAGCCGAGAGAACGCAGGCGGCACGTGACCCACTGCTCTTCTCCGGGCAGACCCTGGATGAAGGGCTGTTCGAGGGGGATGAGTGAGTCGGCGCGGACGAGCATTTTGCGCGGCTTGGCGAAGTAGAGCGGAACGATGGGAATTTTTTCGAGATGGATATAGTGCCAGATGTCGAGTTCGGTCCAGTTGGAGAGGGGAAAGACGCGGATGCTTTCGCCGGGGCCGATGCGGCCGTTGAATAGGCTCCATAATTCGGGGCGCTGGTTCTTTGGGTCCCACTGTCCGGCGGAATCGCGGAAGGAGAAGATGCGCTCCTTGGCGCGGGATTTTTCTTCATCGCGGCGTGCGCCGCCGAAGGCCGCGTCGAAGCCATGGGCGCGGAGGCCGTCGAGGAGGGCCTGGGTTTTGAGGTATCCGCAGCAGCGCTGGGTGCCGAGTTTGATGGGGTTGGCTCCGTCGGCGAGGGCTTCTTCGTTGCGCCAGACGATGAGCTTGAGGCCGAGTTCGGCGGTGTAACGGTCGCGGAATTCGAGCATCTCGCGGAATTTATAGCCGGTGTCGACGTGGAGGAGCGGGAACGGAATCGGCGCGGGGTAGAATGCCTTTTGCGCGAGGCGAAGCATGACGGACGAGTCTTTGCCGATGGAGTAGAGCATCACCGGGTTCTGGAACTCGGAGGCGACCTCGCGGAAGATGTGGATGCTCTCCGCCTCGAGAAGCTGGATGTGGCTCAAGCGCTCCTCGCGGCGGACCTCGTCTGCGAGTGGCGCGGAGCGGCCTTCGGGAGTGATCGCGTTCAGCTCGGCGGTGGTGGCGATTGTCATGTTTCTCCGGATCGGTTGTTTTGAGGGCAATAAAAAAACCGCGGCTGCAGAGAGGCTGCGGCGCGGGGTATGGGGAATTCCGGTGAGTCTTAGAGGTGGCTTATCCCATAGTCCGGCGCGGCGCACAACAACATGCGCAACAAGCGACCGGCATGGAACAAAGACTCATTGGGATTACTATACGGGGGTCTGGATGTGAGGTCAATCACATACGAGTGAGTACGCGCGGTCACGGGTATTCCCTGATCGGTTTGCACCTGACCGATATACAGAGAAACAAAGCCGGTTACGGTGCTGCTTAATGACGCGACTGCTCCAATTCAGCTGCTGCGATGGTCAAGGGTCCTGCGGACTCCCGGTTGTCGGACGGCAGACTTGATTTGGCTCTTGGGGAGGATCGCTGAGAAAAGGATGCTGTTTGGGTGGCGCTTTCCGGCAGCGCGTAGGCCAGCGCCATTGCAGCCCAGTTGCTGCCTGCAGCGGAGATCCATTGATTATGGCCGTGCGGGAAACCGGCATCGAACCACGGTTGGAAGCCTAGGGCTCGGGTCTGCACATACCATGATCCATCTTGCTGCTGCGTGTTCAGGAGCAGTTTGATTCCGCGCTGATAAGCCGGACTGGAAGCGGGAAGACCTGCAATGTGGAGCGCAACAAGGCTTTTGCCGGTGGCATAGGCTGTGCTCTGCGTGGTGGGCAGGTCGGACCATCCGCCATCGGGACGCTGCATGGCAAGGAGTTCTTTGACGGCTTGCCGGGTTGCGGCTTTGTTTGTACCGGCCCATGCGAGGCCCGCTACGCGCCAGCTGCGGTCGTCGTTGTTGTAGGAGCGTGCAGCCGCGAGCCAATTTGCCGCCAGGTCAATGGCCTTGCGGTATTCAGCGGCGTCGGCTTTGGGAGTGTAGAGCTGAAGAGCATGCATGGAGCGAGCGGTCTGTCCGATGTAATCGAGACAGATGGGCGGGCGGTTGTCAGCATGTTGGGCCGGCCACTCACCGTTTTTGTGCTGACGCAACAGAATGTATAGAGCGGCAGTGTCAGTGTTGATGTCGGGTTTGTAGCCCTCGGCAGCGAGGCCCATCAACTGATAGGCGAGAATGCCTTCGCTGAAGTTGTCCTCGGTGGGAACGATGAAGCCCTGGTGCAACCGGTCGCGCAGCTTAGCGAGAACGTCGACGTTGGCCTGCACCTGCACGGCATCACTTTGTTCGTCGATTCGGAAGCCACGCTTGCGCGATAGCCCCATGGTCATGGCGGTGAGGCTGTTGTCGTGGCAGGAGACGCAGCCGGAGTTGGTAATGAAGTTGGTATCGGCGCGCTGCAGGTGGGGAATGGTGTCCTGGACTGCGCGCTGAATGTTGTTGTCGCGGCGCATGGTGAGAGACACAGGGGTGAGCGGTCCGGGTTTGGCACCGGATTTCTCGAGCAGCTTGACGACCGGTGTATCGCCATTGTGCCGGGCGATATCGAGCACCGTCAGGCCCGAGTCGCCGGTCTTGGAATGCTTGTCGAGGGCGTTCACGTCGGCTCCATGATCTATAAGGAGCTGCACGGTATCGACGGGGAGATTATCGGAGATTGCCGCGTACATCAGCGGAGTCCGGCCAAGCGGGTCGTAGCCGTTGGCGTCGGCTCCGTGATTGAGCAAGGTGCGCACGTCGCGGGTGTCGGCGAAGACAACGGTGTCATTGAGCGAGAAGGTGAGGACGCTTTTGTCCGTGACCTGCTGGAGGATGCGGTCGACGCAACTGGGGCAATGCGCGGTGATGGCCATGGTGAGGCCGGTTTCGCCGGCCATTTTGGCGTCTGCTCCATGATCGAGGAGCATCATGACGACTTCGGGATCGCCGGAGGTGAGGGCTTCGATCAGGGGTGAAGATTCATTTTCGGGGCGGTAATTCGGATTGGGTTTCGCGCCGTGATCGAGGAGAAGTTTAACAACTGGGGCGCCGCCCGGACGCCGCGCGGCAATCATCAAGGGCGTGCGCATGTCGTCGGACCGTGCGTTTACGTCAGCGCCATGAGCTAGAAGGAGACGGGTCTTGTCGAGATCAGTGGCGGCCCACATGAGGGCGGTGGCATTGGTGTCGTTGCGCTTGTCGGGATCGGCTCCCATTTTCAACAGTTGTGTGAGAGTGGGCACATTGGTGTAAAGCACCGCATACATAAACGGTGTTGAGCCTTCGGGTCCGCGGGCGTTGAGGAGAGCCGGATCGGCGGTGGCGGACCTCATAAACGTGGGCAGGTCAGCGGCGCGGAGGGCATCGACCATGGCGATGGCCCGGGGATCGAGCGGGGGCAGGTCTGCTTCATTGGCGAGATCGTCGGGCCATTCGGCTCCCTGATCGATCCATTCTTTGACGATTTGAATTTGTTCGGGGCGAAGCGCACCGGTTGGGGGCATCTGGGCGCCGTACCCATCGCCGATGAGGCGGTGATAGACGAAGCTGTTGCTGCTGCTCCCGGGCACGACGCGGCGGGAGAACGACTTCATCACAGAGCTTCTGCGATCGAGCCGCATGCCGGCGCGCTGTTTGGCAGCGCCATGGCAATAGCCGCACTGCTCGCGAAAGATGGGTAGACCGTCGCGGCCGAAGTCGACCTTTGCGGGAGGTGGGGTCTGGGC
>NZ_JBARMD010000271.1:0-3358 GCF_049802275.1 Occallatibacter sp.
GTTTTGCCTGCGCCATGGTCTTCGCCGCCGCGCTGTTAGCGGGCCTGCTGCCGGCCGTCACTTCCACCGGCAAGGCGGTCTTTGCTGTGCTCCAGGCGTCTTCGCGCACTACCGGCGGCAGCCTCTCGCGCACCGCGCTGCGCAAAATATTGCTCACCGTCGAGATCGGGGTCACGGTGGTGCTGCTCGTCTCTGCCGGTCTTCTCTTGAAAAGTTTTGTCCGTCTGCGATCGACCGATGTGGGTTGCGCAACTGAAAACGTACTCACGATGAGCTATAGCCTTCCCAAGGAGAAGTATGACAAGCCCGAGAAGGTCAATGCATTCAACGAATCACTCCTCGAGCGGCTGCGTACGTTGCCCGGCGTGCGTGCAGTGGCATTAGGTTCCACATTACCCGGCAATAGCTGGGGCGGCGACGATGTCTTCACGATTCCCGAGCATCCGCCTATCAATCCAGGTGCAGAATTGCCTGACGCACTTAACCGTCTCGCCGATCCCGGCTATTTCACCGCATTGGGAATTCCACTGCTGCAGGGGCGCTTCTTCACGATGGAGGAGCGCAATGACCATGCCAACAGGGTCATCATCAGCAACCAGCTCGCGCGGCAATACTTCCCCGGCGAAAACCCCATCGGCAGGCACCTCGTTGTTTCTGCAAAAGACAAGGCAGGGTACGAGATCGTCGGCGTCGTGGGCGACACACTGTGGCAGGTCGGTCAGCCGACTAAAGCGACCATGTATTTTCCACTCTTTGCAGGGAATTTCGAGAATAACTTTGGCTTTTCCCTGGCCGTACGCACTGTCTCCGATCCGGGGGCCATGTCGGTTTCCGTTCAGAAGCAGATCGCCGCGCTCGATCCGCAGCTCCCAGTCTCCGATGTACTCACCCTCGACCAGGTAATCGGAGGCTCAATCGGCAACGCGAGTTTCAGCGCAACGCTTGTCCTCGCCTTCGCGGCACTCTCTCTGCTACTCGCCTCGGTCGGTCTCTACGGAGTTCTGTCGTACCTGATGACGCAGCGCATGACAGAAATCGGGATCCGCATCGCCCTCGGCGCGCAGCGCGAACAGGTGCTTCGCCTCGCTCTCGTCGACGGCCTGCGACCCGCATTTTTGGGATTGGTTTTCGGCCTCGCAGCAAGCGCCGCTGCAGTTCGCCTCATTCATTCGATGCTCTACAAAACCGAGCCGCTTGATCCCGCGGTGTTCGCAGCCGTCGCAGCGACACTGCTCGCAGTCGCAGCCATTGCGTGCCTAGTCCCCGCCTGGCGCGCATCTCGCCTTGATCCCATGCACGCCCTTAGAACGGAATAACGGGAAGAATCGCCATGCGCTGGCTTCTGCAACTCCGAATGCGAATTCAGATGCTGCTCGGTCGCGACTGCGCGCCGCAGGTCTCGATGACAAACCACCTTTCCGCGCTGGCCGTCAGATCGCTGAAGACCTCGCCACCACCATGGCACCGGACGTTATACAATTGGTCGCTGCTAAATCTTAGTCTTCACTTTGGAGTCACACGGGGCCTGCCAAGGTAAGATTCGGGACTGATATGCTCTTATAAATATTCTGCGGGGGTTGCATCGAAATGAGGGTTCTCGTAACTGGTGGCAGTGGTTACATCGGGTCAGCTACCGTCCGTGAGTTGGCTGAGAACGGACACAATGTCATCATCTACGATAACCTTTCTACCGGACATCGTAAGTTATCGAAGGGGTTTGAACTCATTGAAGGTGACATAGCTGACCGATCGAAGATTCTCCCAGCGCTTAGAAGGGTGGATGCCGTCATCCACTTCGCAGCGTCTGCGTACGTCGGAGAATCGGTCACGAACCCTCGCAAGTACTTTCGCAATAATGTTGAGTCCGCCGTGGCTTTAATGGACAGCGTGCTCGAAAGTGATGTGCGAATATTCGTGTTTTCTTCAACGTGCGCTGTTTATGGCGTTCCCCGATCCCTCCCCATAAGCGAGTCCAGTCCGAAGGAGCCCATCAACCCGTACGGGGCTACCAAGCTCTTCTTCGAGCGCGTACTTTCTGCTTATTCTGTTTCACACCATCTTCGATTTGCTGCACTGCGTTATTTCAATGCTGCGGGAACTCACCCCCTAGGAACAGTCGGCGAGATTCACGATCCGGAGACGCATCTTCTTCCGCTGGCAATCCGAGCAGCACTTGGCGTGGCGCCCCCGCTTACCGTCTTCGGCCACGATCTGGATACCCCGGATGGAACTTGCGTGCGGGATTATGTACACGTGGCCGATCTCGCCTCAGCCCACGTAAAGGCGCTGGAGTATCTTTCGGGTGGAGGACCGTCGATCGCAATGAATCTGGGTACTGGCGCCGGCACATCCATTAAGCAGTTGATCCATGAAGTTGAGGCGATCTCCGGCCGACGCGTTCCGCATGTCTATGCACCGGCGCGGCCCGGTGATCCACCCGTTCTCTTCGCTGAAGTCCAGATGGCCAAGGACACGCTTGATTGGCGGCCGAAATATGATCTGAAGGAAATTGTGAGTGGAGCGATTCGATGGGAAGCCAATCTCCCGGAGTTCCTGCGAGAACCCTAATCCGCTCTCTTAATAGTCTCGATCAGTTGCAAAAAATCAGACGCGGTTGCTTCCATGGCAAAGTGCACTAGATAACCTTGCCGTGCCGCGCTCTTCATTTTCATGAGCTCATCTCTGGAGAGTGCGACAAACCTGCGAATCAGATTTTCAGTTCCCTCGAGAGTATCAGGCTCAACGAGACCGGACTGGGACGAGACGACCTCACGCCAGACATTCACTTGATCACTGATGAGAACCGGTGTGGAACACGCCATCGACTCGGCGACGACGATTCCAAAATTTTCCTGATGCGATGGCAAAATCATCGCTTCGGCAGATCGAAATGCCCCCCACTTGAGTTCGCCCCTCAACATGCCTGGCCAGTGAATTCTGTCGGCGATACCAAGGCTGTTCGCCAATTCCTTCAGTTCCGAAGTCAAGCCAACCTGGTCGGGCCCTGCGATGACCAAATCGAGGTCGGGAGGAACCAGGTCGAGACATTTTGCAAAGGCACTGATCAACAAGTCGCATCCCTTCTTCGGATGAATGCGACTGAGGAACAGGAGAAACGGTTTTTCTCTTAGCGCAGGGATTGCCGACCGGAATGCGCGTTTCTCTATCTCCGCATCACCGCTAGACTGCGCAGTTCCGAATCGCACGATCCGCTCCTGGTACGAGAATCCGCGAAAGACATTACGAGCCCGAATTCGCTCTTCTTCACAGGTGAAAAGTACTTGGGCAGCGTCTCGCAGAACTCGACCTTCAGCGACCCACCAATAGAGTTGTTTGCCCAAATGCTTGAGCGGGTAGC
>NZ_JBARMD010000272.1:0-1952 GCF_049802275.1 Occallatibacter sp.
CAGAGGCCTTCAGCCTCTGAATCCAGCCACAAAACAAAAGGGCTTCAACCCCGGACAAAGCATCAATGCCGAGCACCGCAACCACCAACGCGCGTATCGATTACAAGGCCTTCCAGGACATCGTCCCTGAAATAGGCACCGGCATGGCCGCCATCAGCCACGCCCTCCGCAAATCCGGCATCGAGCCCGATCTCATCGAAATCCTCAAGATCCGCGTCTCGCAACTCAACGGTTGCGCTTTCTGCGTGCAATACCACCTCAACGACGCCCGCAAGCTCAACGTCCCCGCAGCCAAACTTGACCCGCTCGCTGCCAGGCGCGAAGCCGGCATCTACTCACCGCGCGAACGCGTCGCCCTCGACTGGGCCGAACGCGTCACTCTCCTCGCCAGTCACCACATCGACGACGAAACATACACACGTGTCTCAGCGCATTTTTCTGAACGCGAAATTGCGTTCCTGACAATGGCCATTGGCCAAATCAATTTTTGGAACCGGGTAGCGGCGCCTCTTCGCTTCACCCCGCCAATCCCCACTGGTTCCTAATATTTCGTTTTTTGGCTTCTGGCTAGGCGCTAGAAGCTAGTAGCTGGCTTTTGAGAAAGGAAACAATGGCAGCACCCAGAATCATCGTAGTTGGCGGAGGTTTGGCCGGGCTCGCAGCAGTCATCAAAATCGCAGAGGCAGGCGGAAACGTCGACCTGTTCTCCATCGTCCCCGTCAAACGATCCCACTCGGTCTGCGCCCAGGGCGGTATCAACGCTGCCAAGAATCTCAAAGGCGAAGGCGACACTACCGACAAGCACTTCGACGACACCATCTATGGCGGCGACTTCCTCGCCAACCAGACACCCGTCAAGGCGATGTGTGAAGCCGCCCCAGCCATCATCGACTTGCTCGATCGCATGGGCGTTCCCTTCAACCGCACCCCTGAAGGTCTTCTAGATTTCCGCCGCTTCGGTGGCACTCTCTATCACCGCACCGCCTTTGCTGGAGCGACCACCGGCCAGCAACTCCTCTACGCGCTCGACGAGCAGGTCCGCCGCTACGAGTCCGACGGCAAAGTCAAAAAGTACGAAGGCTGGGAATTTCTCTCCTCCATCATCGACTCCAAAGGCGTCTGCCGCGGCATCACTGCGATGAACCTCCGCACCATGGAACTCCGCGCATTCCCCGCCGACGCAGTCATCCTCGCCACCGGCGGCGTAGGCGCGCTCTTCGGCAAGAGCACCAACTCCGTCGTCTGCACCGGATCTGCGCAATCCGCTGTCTTCCAGCAGGGCGCCTTCTACGCCAACGGCGAATTCATTCAAGTCCATCCCACGTCCATACCCGGCGAAGACAAGCTCCGCCTCATGTCCGAGTCAGCCCGTGGCGAAGGTGGCCGCGTCTGGGTTCCACGCACTCCCGGCGACAAGCGCCCCATCAAGCAGATTCCCGAGTCCGATCGCTTCTACTTCCTCGAAGAGTGGTATCCGAAATACGGCAACCTCGTTCCCCGCGACGTCGCCACCCGCGCCATTCACAAAATCGTCTATGAGCACGGCCTCGGCATCGACGGCCAGCCCATGGTCTACCTCGACCTCACCCACATCGACCGCGAAACGCTGAATCGCAAACTCGAAGGCATCCTCGAAATCTACGAGAAGTTCGTCGGCGACGATCCGCGCGAAGTCCCGATGAAGATCTTCCCAGGTATGCACTACACCATGGGCGGCCTTTGGGTTGACTTCAACCAGATGACCAACATCCCCGGTCTCTTCGCCGCAGGCGAGTGCGAGTATCAATACCACGGCGCAAACCGTCTCGGCGCAAATTCCCTCGTTAGTTGCATCTTCGGCGGATTCAGTGCCGGCCCAATCGCCCTCAACTACGCAAAAAGCCTGCCTGCGCTAGAAGGGGATGGCGGAGCCGCAGCCGAACTAGCTCGCCAGGCCGAGATGAACAAGCAAC
>NZ_JBARMD010000273.1:0-6404 GCF_049802275.1 Occallatibacter sp.
GTGGTCGATGCAAAGCCCGAAGTGATGAATCACAACACGGAGACGGTTCCGCGACTCTATCGCGTGGTGCGATCGGGTGCGCGCTATGAGCGTTCTCTTGAGCTGTTGCGCTACTCAAAGAAGTTGAACCCGGGGGGCGTGACGAAATCCGGCGTGATGGTGGGGTTGGGCGAAGAGACTCACGAACTGCTCGAAGTATTTCGCGATCTGGCTGCGATCGGCTGCGACATCCTTACGATCGGGCAGTACCTGCGCCCGTCGCGCGATCATCTGCCCATGGCGCGTTTGTATACGCCAGGAGAATTCGCCGAGTTAAAAGCCGAAGCATTAAGGATGGGTTTCCGCCATGTGGAGTCGGGGCCCCTGGTGCGTTCGAGCTACCATGCGCACGAGCAGGCCATGTCGACTGGCGCTGCTGCTGCTGCTGCTGTGTTGTTGTTGTAAGAGAAGCAACAACGCTACTAATTGCGACTGAATACCCCATTTTCCGGGCCAGAATTGCCAAATAGAAAACGTCAGTGGTGGTCCAGAACAGAGGACAGCACACGATCGTCCTGCCAATCCTCGGACCGGCTGGGGAGCAGCGGGGGGCAATTGGTCAACGTCCGCAGCAGTGACACGACCACAATGTCAGGTGCATGTTGGCTTGTCTTCGACAGACCGCATGCTAATGAGGCTGGGATCGTGACACAGCGATCAGAGGAGGTACGGAACCAGGGCGGCGGTCTGACGAGCATAGGTGGCATACGCCTCGCCGAACTGGGACCGCATCCACTGTTCCTCCATGCGCAGCTTCATCCAGAGCGCGATGAAGATGAGAACGAAAACGATGAATCCGCGCACCTGGGAAATGGCAATCGCCATGCCGAGGAAACCGGACAAAATGCCGGTGTAGATCGGGTGACGGGCCACGGCATAGGGACCGGTGGTGATCAGCTCGTGGCCCTGCTTAATGGTGACGGAGCGGCTCCAGTTGCTGCCGAGGTGCTCGCGCGCCCAGATGGCGAACAGAAGGCCGGCGATGGTGACGGCAGCTCCCAGCCAGAAGGGCAAGAGGCCACTCGGCCAGAGCTGCAGATAGAGCCAGGGCAGCGGGATGCGAGTCGTCCAGAGTAGGATGATCGCGATCAGGAAAATGAAGACGCGCAGGATGCGAGAGGCAGCCGGCTCGAGGCGCTTGGTGGTTTTGGTATTGGCGGCCTTGATCTGCCAGTAGAGAAGAAAGATAACCCAGACCGCCGGGAAAAACCATTCGTAGAACCAGAGCATTCGGGACCTCCTGGCGCTGAAAGTATTTACGCAGGTGAGCGAGGAGAGGTTCCAGGGCAGGCGACATAACTATGAGCGGCTTTGTCGGTGCGCTTTCCGCATGGATTGTCGGGTTCTTCGACCTCGCTGCGCTTCGCACAGTATGACAGCATTTTGGAGTCGTGGGACGGGTGTTCCGAGTAGGAATCGTCGGTGTGTATTGGCTGATCGTCGGTTGCGTCTTCGAACCGGGCGCACAGCAAATCGCCAAGTCTCAGACCTTGATCAGGAACTGATATGCTTGGCGGACCGCACCCACTTCGTCGCCGGCGGCTGTGCCATCCTGCTCGATGAAGATTTGTTTCACGCCAGCCTTGTTTAGCGAATCCAGCATCTTCTTCCAATCCGTTGTGCCCTGGCCGAAGGGTGCGTACTTCGGCCAGTTGATCGTGACGGTCGGCGTGAACGGCGAGGCCCATTCCTTTACGTGGGCGAGTTCAAACCGATGCGGATACTTTTCAAGATACGGATAAGGATCGCCGCCGCCGGCGATGAAATTACCGGTGTCAAATTCCATGCCCACCACCGCAGGATCGGTCAGGCGCAGCATCTCATCGAACGCTACGATGTTGCCGTACTTTTGAGCTTCGATGTTGTGGTTGTGATACGCAAACCGCATTCCCGCGTCGCGCACACGCGCGCCGATTGCGTTGAAACGTTCCGCGCTCCATCGCCAATCCTCGAGTTCGATGTGCTCGAACGGATTGCCGGATGCAGGCTTGCCGGAGGCCGTTAAAGTGCCGGGTTTGATCGATGGGATGGCGGCGATCATGTACGGCATGTCGACCTCGTGGCAGAAATCGATCATGCGGCCAATTTCGTCGTCGGGCATACTGGCGAGCAGGCAATGTGCGCCGCTTGCTGTGAGTCCGGCGTTCGCCAGGCTGGTGCGGACTTCTTTCGCTGTACGCCCATAAAAGCCCGCGAATTCGACGTTTTTGATGCCGATCGCGGCGACCTTGGCCAGCGTGCGGTCGAAGTCCTTGGCCAGCAGGACGCGAAGAACATAAAGCTGAACGCCGAACTTATTCGGACTATAGTCGGAGGCTCTCGCGAATCGAGATGATGCCATGGCGAATGCACCCATAGCGCCAGTTGCCAGAAAATCGCGTCGCGAGATCACTTGTTGCCCCCCAATCGAACTACTCACGAATAATAGGAGAGGGACGCCGATTCCACAAGAAAGGCGCTCGATCGATGGAGTTCATGGCAATCAGGAATCGAAACGGCGGCCTGGCAGAGATACCGGTGCTCACGCCTGGAGATGATTGAATTGGAAAGTACGCCGGAGAGATTGTCGATAAAAATGCGTCGCCTACTACGTCTTGTGCTAGCCGGGATGCTTGTTCCCCAGCATACGCGGGCCACAAATGTCATCCCTCCTTATTTGGTGTCGACATCTGACGTTCTGCTGGCGTTGAGGGCTGGAGAGCACGTGCCGACCCTTGCCTGGGTGAGCGGTATTCCCGGCTTTCAATTCAGCAATGCGGCGGAGGAGCCCCTTCCGGCGAGCGTCGAGGTGAACGGCAAGCGGGTTGCGCTGACGTGGGAACTGAAACCTGACCTGGGTCGCGCCGACAGGCATCACGTTGTGTTTGTTTACGAAACGGCAACTCCGCATCTTCGTTTGTCGTGGGAGTGGCTGGCGCGCGCTGACTTCGGCCCTGTCGAGCATCGCATCACGGTTGAGAACCTGGGCGCGGACGAGATATGGCTACCCATGATTGATTCTCTGCGCTTGCAACTGCGGTGGAGTCCGAACAGAAAGCTGCAATACCTTTACGTGGAGAAGGGCGCCGATACGCCTTCTCCAGTCGGTACGCACATTGGGGCCATTCCTGTGGGATATCAATGGACGGGAAAATCGTCGACCTATGCCTTTCCGCAAAAGGACGAGGCGCGCGAAATTATTCCCGCGGAATTTGTGTTCAACGCAGATGATCCCCAGGCTGGATGGCTTGCCGGGATCGAGTTCAGTGGACGGACGCGCATTTCGCTTTCGCGCAACGGCGACAGCGTCACCTCTGTGCTCGGCCTGAATCCTGAACCGGGACCGTTCCGCACACGGCTTGCGCCGGGAGACAAGTTCGAAACGCCCACCGTGTTCTTCGGTGCATTTTCCGGTGGGCCGGATGGGGCCGCCAATCAACTGCGACCGTGGGTGCGCGCGGTGCTCGGCAATCCGGCGACATGGAAGGATCCGGAGTACCCGTTGACCGTGAACAACAGCTGGGGCGGCGGAATGCAGATCGACGAGAAGCTGGCGTTGCGCATGATTGACGACTCGAAACAGTTGGGTCTGGAGATGTTTCATGTCGATGCGGGCTGGTTTCGCGGAGTCGGCGACTGGTATCCCAACCCTGAAAAATTCCCCCATGGCCTTGCGTTCATTGCTGATGCTGCGCACAAGCAGGGGCTGCGTTTTGGCCTTTGGGTCGACTGGGCGCAGGCAGCACTCGATACGCAACCGGGGGCGCTGAACGCGCGTGATTCCAAGGTGCGCGACTGGCTCGTAACTGATCTGGCGCCGGAGTGGAAGCCTGAGGAGTTCAAGGGACAGACGGTCGATATGGGTGTTCGTGCCGCTCAAGACTATCTCGCAAAGGAAGTGAATCGCATCGTTACCGATTACCACCTCGACATGCTGGAGCACGATGGTTATCTAGTTGCCCAGGGATGCGTGCGTGACGATCATCCCCACGCGCCTCCGAATCGCAGCACGATGAAAGTCGTTCACGATTCGGGCTTCGACTTTGTGGTCGCGTCCAGTTCGACTGACGTTAGCTACCATGCTGTCCGCGCTTATTACGACATCTATGCGCAAACGCGCCGCGCGCACCCTGGGCTGATCTTCGAGATTTGCAATGATGGCGGCCGCATGGTGGACTTCGGCTCCGCTGCGCATGGCGACTACTTCTCCATTACGGATACGTACGATCCGCTCTCAAATCGGCGAGCGTTTTACGACACCAGCTATATGCTGCCGGCGGCGATGCTCGAGAGCTACGTGGAGAAGTGGCCCACGCCGCGGCCCGAGAACTTTTTGTATATGTTGCGCAGCGGCATGATGGGCTGGGTCACCATCATGATGGACACCTCGGCGTGGACCGCGGAGCAGCATGAAGCTGCAAGGCAGGCGATTGCGCTTTACAAGCAGAAGCTCCGGCCGCTGATACGTGACGCGCGGCTCTATCACGTCTCGACACGCCCCGACGGTGTGCATTGGGACGCGATTCAGTATTGGGATCCGGTGCGCAAGCAGGGTGTGCTGTATGCATTCCGTGGCAGCATCGAAGACGAAGAGAACCATGTATTTGTATTGGAGGGGCTCGACGATGCAAAACGCTACAGGTTGCACTTTCAGGATGGATCCTCCCAGGACACGGTCATCGCCGGGAAGCATTTGATGAAAGAAGGACTGGCGGTTCATTTGTCCCATCCCTTCAGTTCCGAGCTGGTGTTCATTGAGGAGGCCGAGGCAAGCGATAGCGCGCGCTGAGAGGTCCGAAGCATTGAAGTTCGTGGATGTGCCTTGGCGCATCTGCCTTGGGTTCACGAGACGAAGCGCCCTGGGCGGCGATAATGTGTTGGTTGGGTCGCCGCAAAATTTGTAGCGGCCTTGTAAATCTTGCATCCGAAGGAAGGATGCGTTTTGAATAACGAGCTGTAACTTTCGCGAGACCGCATTGGAGGGTGAAGATGGCAAAGACTGCAAAAAGCCGCAAGTTCAATATCAAGGTAAAGCCGCTTACGAGCCTGAAGGCATGGAAAGACTTGAAGTCGCATGCGCGTGAGGTTGCCAAGCTGCATCTGCGCACGCTGTTCGCTGACGACCCGAAACGCGGCGAGCGCATGACGGCCGAAGGCGTCGGTCTCTTCCTCGACTACTCGAAGAACCGCGTTACCGACGAGACGGTTAGGTTGCTACTTGCGCTGGCGGAAGAATCGAAGCTGCGCGAGCACACTGACGCCATGTTCAGCGGCCAGAAGATCAACATCACGGAGAAGCGTGCTGTGTTGCATGTGGCGCTGCGCGCGCCCAAGGGCCAAACGATCATGGTCGACGGCGAAGACGTGGTGCCGAAGGTGCATGAAGTACTCGATCGGATGACGGCGTTTTCCAATCGCGTACGCGGCGGTGAGTGGAAGGGCCACACCGGCAAGCGCATCAGGAACGTGATCAACATTGGGATCGGCGGATCTGACCTTGGGCCGGTAATGGCCTACGAGGCGTTGAAGCACTACAGCGATCGCGCCATGACATTTCGGTTCGTCTCGAATGTCGACAGCACTGATTTTGCGGAGGCGGTGCAGGATCTGGATGCCGCAGAAACCTTGTTCATCGTTTCGTCGAAGACCTTCACCACGCTGGAGACGATGACGAATGCGCACACGGCGCGGTCTTGGCTGCTTGAAAAACTTGGCGGTGATGAGTCGGCGATTGCAAAACATTTCGTCGCCGTATCCACCAACGCCGGCGAAGTGACCAAGTTTGGCATCGACACGGCTAATATGTTCGGGTTCTGGGATTGGGTCGGCGGCCGCTACTCCATGGACTCGGCCATAGGCCTTTCGACGATGCTGGCGATTGGGCCTGAGAACTTCCGCTCCATGCTCGACGGATTCCACCAGATGGACGAGCACTTCCGGACCGCCCCGTTGGAAAAGAATCTCCCCGTCCTGCTGGCGTTGTTTTCCGTCTGGTACACCGACTTCTTCGATGCGCAGACCATCGCCATCCTGCCATACGAGCAATATCTCAAGCGCTTTCCTGCCTACCTGCAGCAGTTGACGATGGAAAGCAACGGCAAACATGTAACGCTCAAAGGCAGAGAAGTCCGCTACAACACCAGCCCCATCTACTGGGGCGAACCGGGCACAAACGGCCAGCACTCGTTTTATCAGTTAATCCATCAGGGAACGCGCCTGATCCCATGCGACTTCATTGCGTTCTACAAGACGCTGAATCCGCTTGGCCCTCATCACGACATACTGGTCGCGAATGTCTTTGCGCAGGCTGAAGCACTGGCCTTTGGGAAGACTGCGGAGCAGGTCAAGGCCGAGGGAACGCCGGACTGGCTTGTTCCGCATCGCGT
>NZ_JBARMD010000274.1:0-2726 GCF_049802275.1 Occallatibacter sp.
CGCGTCAACAGGGTTCCCAGGCTCCGATGGTTACATTCCATTCGAGAATGGCTTCATCTCCGAGATTCTTCTGAATGCGGGTTACAACACCTACGCTGTTGGCAAATGGCATTTGGCACCTGAGGAAACGATGACGGCAGCAGGGCCTTATGACCACTGGCCGCTAGGTCGTGGATTTGAGCGCTATTACGGCTTCCTGGGCGGCGATAGCAGTCAATACTATCCTGAATTGATTCGTGATAATTCGCAGACCGAGCCGGAGGCAACTCCAGAAGAGGGCTATCACCTCACTGTGGATTTGGTTGAAAAGGCCAAGGCGATGATCGCTGACGCCAAGCAAGTCGCTCCAAACAAGCCTTTCTTCACCTACCTCGCGCTTGGCGCCATGCACTCTCCTCATCATGTCCCCAAAGAATGGGCTGACAAGTACAAAGGCAAGTTCGATGCCGGCTGGGATGCCTATCGCAAGCAGGTCTTCGAAAAGCAGAAGAAGCTTGGAATCATTCCGGAAAACACGGTGCTGTCTCGCCACGATCCGGATGTGCAGGACTGGGAGACACTCTCCCCAGACGAACGCCGCGTCTACGCGCGCATGATGGAGGTCTTTGCGGGTTTCTTGACGCATACCGACCGCTACATTGGTGAGATGATCCAGTTCCTAAAGGATCTTGGCGAATACGACAACACGCTCATCATGCTGATCTCTGACAATGGATCGAGTGCTGAAGGTGGCCCACACGGATCACTGAATGAGGTCAAGTTCTTCAATAACGTTGCCGACACCGTTGAAGAAAACCTCGCGGCAATTGACGAAATTGGCGGCCCCAAACACTTCAACCACTTCCCATGGGGCTGGACTTTCGCAGGCAACACACCGTTCCGCCGCTGGAAGCGTGAGACCTACAGAGGTGGTTCCTGCGATCCATTCATCATTACGTGGCCCAAGGGAATCAAGGCGCGCAATGAGATTCGGACGCAGTTTGCACACATCATCGACATGGTGCCAACAGCTCTCGATGCGGTTGGAGTTGAACAACCAACGGAACTTCGCGGCGTGACGCAGTCTCCACTCGAAGGAGTCAGTCTCGTTTCCACATTCGACGACGCAAAGGCACCCGAAACTCGCGTAACCCAGTACTTCGAGATGTTCGGGCATCGGTCGCTCTACCACGATGGCTGGCGCGCAGTCTGCCCATGGCCAGGCACCTCCTTTATTGAGTCCGGAAGAACCTTCGGAGCACCTCTCACTGCCGACATGCTTACCGAACTCGATGAAAAGGGATGGGAGCTGTATAACCTCGGCGAAGACTTCGCCGAGACGAATAATCTCGCTGCCAAAGACAAAGGTCGTCTCATTGCGATGATCGGCATGTGGTATGTCGAGGCCGGCAAGTACAACGTACTTCCGATCGATAGCCGTGGATTGCAGCGGGTTCGCGAAGAGCGCCCTCAAGTCGCAGAAAATCGCAACCGCTACGTTCTCTATCCGGGCACGCAATCGATTCCGGCAGGCGCAGCGCCACAAATTCTCAACAGACCATTTTCGATCAACGCTGAAGTCGAGATTCCTGCAAAACGGGCAGAAGGAGTCCTGTTAAGCTTCGGCGGCAACGACGGTGGCATCTCGCTTTACATGCAGGAAGGGAAACTCTGCTTCCTCTATAACTACGTCGCTGTCACCTACACCTATGTGAAGTCCAAAGACGCAATCCCATCCGGTCATCACTTCCTGAGCATGGAGTTCGCGCCGACCGGAAAGCCGGACTTCACGCAGGGCAAAGGTGCGCCCGGCACTGCCACGCTGTTCGTTGACGGCAAAGAAGTCGGACGCGGCGCTATCGCTCTAACTACTCCGAATCGGCTGGCACAGGGCGGTGCAATGCTCGTCGGAGCCGACACAGGTTCGTCGATTAACCCCGAATACAAAACGCCGTTCAACTTCACCGGCACAATCAAGCGCGTTATCGTCGACGTGAGCGGCGAGCACGTTGAGGACCACGAAACTGCGATGAGAGTGTTCCTAGCCAAACAGTGACTGGCGAGGTGCAGGAATAATCTGCGCCGAGCGATCGGAGGGGGGAAGAATGGCGCGATCGCAGAGCATTGGCACGAAGCTGACGCCGGATGAGGAGCGTCAGATCTTGGTTGCAGCCGAGGCTGATGGGAAAGCGCCGAGCGAATGGGCACGTGATCTGTTGCTGCGCGGAGCAGTCGCAAGCAATCGTGGAGAGACGGAGATGCATCTCTTCACTGAGCTTGTCGGTATCCAGATGCTCTTGATGAATGCGCTCGACCCCCTTCTGCGCGGCGAGAAGATGACCCGGGAACAACTCGCCGCTCTCTACCGCCGAGTCCAGACAACGAAGGCCGCGCAAGCGCAAGAACTCCTCGCAAAGCGCGCCAGGCGCCGTGCCGAAGAGGCACGGCGAGAAACCGAATGACATTCCCCGGATAGCAGAGAATAGCCGAGGCCGGGGCGGAGTCAAGGCCGCGCTCCGCGCGCCGCTTCGCGTCAGAGAGCCTTGACACCGCCCCTGGTGCCTCGGCAAATCATTCCAATATCCGGGGAATGTCATCAAAATGCTGAAGAGCAAATACCGTGAGGTGGGCCAGGCGCGGAGTCTACGAAAATCCTTTGGGAAGCGGCATCTAGTGGGTTCATTACTATGCGGCTGGAAAGCGGGCACCGGGAGAAGGTAGGTCGGAAGTCGAATACGATCAAGTTG
>NZ_JBARMD010000275.1:0-4051 GCF_049802275.1 Occallatibacter sp.
AGGTTGCATAGACGCCGGAAGGGGAGTGCCCGAAAGCGCTCCCCTCGTCGGTTTTTGACGCCCCGGCAATTATGAAGGCGGAAGGATCAATAGCTCCGATTGCAGCAGCAGTTCTGTGAGGCTGTCGAGCGCCTTTTTGTATTTGTAGGATATGGCCCGTACGCTTACACCGAGAAGGCCAGCCGTTTCTGCATGCGTGTATTCCTGCAGGACGACACGGCTGAGAATCGCTTGATCGACAGGTGTCAACTTCTTGAGACAACGCTCGATATCGAGCACGAAGATGACGGCGTCTTCAAAGGTCTTGACCTTGCGGCTTGAGACCCACCCGCGCCCAACCGGCTCGCCGAGAATGGCCGGTGCGCGGCCCACGAGCATGGATGCATACAAATAGCGCCGCAGCATCTTCTCGGTATGTTTGCGATAGAAGGCTACGCTGACGCAGCCCGTCGAGTCGGCGGGCTCGTTTTGCGGCTGCAATTCTGCTTCGTAATGCGCGAGCGGCACGATGCCGCGAACGGGCCGCCATTGCTGGTGAATGGTTCCCGTTGCGCAGAGGTAGGGCAGTTGGAGGGCTGCGCTCATTCGGCGCCTCCGGCTTCTGCAGCCACGGCCCAGATGTTCAAGAATCGTTTTGTAATCGGACGCCCGCGGCGCTTTCGCGTCTCCGGGTTTGGAAACTTCTCTAATTCCGTTTCACATCGATTGCAATATACATTCCCCTGAGTCAGAGTGCGGTACCAGAGACATCCGCAGCCCTCGCAAACTTTCAATTGGACGCACACTTCCATGATCGATTCCCCAAATGGTCGCTTTCTCCCGCTGATTCAGTTTTCTGATTTCTGTTTGGCGAGGTGAAAGGAGCCAGGCGGCCGCATGCAAGGTTCTGCTGCCTTGTTGTGCGGTTGTCGTCTGTGCTCGAGCTGTGTTTGTCATCATGTGAGCGCGCAGAATCTGGAATCTGCTCGACTGGCTGGCCTGGGTGTATTCGCGAGATCAGGCCTCCCCATGTTGGGCCGATCAATCCGCTTTTAATGAAGGTGGCTACCACCCTCGTTCGATTGCGCGAATGAAGCGCATCCTCGAGAATTCCCCACAACCTGTGCGAGCTGAAGTAAACCCAATCTAGAGTGCTGTATCCTCTGCGTCAACGCTGGCAGGCACAATTCTTCAATCGTTCTGTTCCATGTGCACGACAACCCAGAGAATAAAGCCCAAAAGACGCAAATTGGTTTGCTGAAAGAAAACGGCGGCCGATCGCCTTCGTGGCTGGTAGCGGACTTTCCACTGATGAATTTTACCCAGATGCAAGAACGTCTTCGGGTGGAGTTGCTGCGCAGGATACAGCGCGGGACTCTAAGCGTCTCACTGCTGTCGAGACAAACCGGCTTCGGCAAGTCGCATTTGTCCGGCTTTCTCCACGCCCGAAAGCGCCTGTCCGTGGAAGGCATTGACCGCATGCTGGCTGCCCAGCACATGGCGGCGGAGGATCTGGTGCGCCTCGGCGCGCATGCGGAGCCTGCCCAACCGCGTGATGAAGCCGCTATTGTTCCGGTAGTCTCGCACAGCGCAGCGTTGTTTGAGCCTTACATTCGGCAGAGCGCTGTGCAGATGACGCTGCAACTGCCGCCCGGGACCGTGCATTTGCTGAGGGCCCGGCCCATGCCCTCGCGCCGCTCGTGGCAGCGCTTTGTGGCCATCCGCATTGCGCATGCCGATGCGCTGCCGATGGATCCACTGCTGTTTCCCGACGCTCTTGCGGTGATTGACCGGCACTACAATTCGCTGGCTCCGTATCGCGCTGGCCGGCAGAATCTCTATGCCATCCGCAACGGTGCGCACTTGACGCTGCGATATGCCGACTACGTGGCGGCACGCCTGGTGTTGCGGCCGCTGAACATGGGCTTTCCGGTCGATCTGATCGAGATCGGCCCCGAAGCTTCGTCGGGCGAATTCATCACAGGACGCGTGGTTTTGACGATCAATGAACTGTGACAAAGCGCGTAGAAACTCAAACGCCGTCGTCGAACGCTGCGGCAATCAAACGTCGTCGTGTGAAATATCGGCATTATCGAAGCGCGTAAACTTCGAGACAAAGTTCAGGTGCACGACTCCTGTAGGTCCATTGCGCTGCTTGGCAATAATGATTTCGGACTTAGCTTTGTCGGACTCCGATTGCTCTTCATCGCGGTTGTAATAGGCCTCGCGATGAATGAAGGCGACGACATCGGCGTCCTGCTCGATTGAACCCGACTCGCGGAGATCGCTAAGCATGGGGCGTTTGTCGTCACCGCGCCGTTCGCTTGCGCGCGAAAGCTGCGACAGTGCGACGACCGGAACTTCCAGTTCCTTGGCCAATGCCTTCAGACCGCGCGAAATCGCGGATACTTCCTGGGTGCGGTTCTCATAGCGCTTGCCCCCGGACGAGGGCAGCGTGGCCGACATGAGTTGCAGATAATCTACGACGATCAGATCAAGGTTACCGGTGGTCTGTTTCAGACGCCGCGCTTTGGCGCGCATCTCGGCCAGCGAGATGCCGGCGCTGTCATCGATAAACAAGTGCGACTCGATGAGTTGCTCCAAGGCTTTCTCGAGCTTGATCTGATCCTCTTTCCTGATAAATCCAGCTTGCATACTGCGTTGGTCCACCCAAGCCTGAGAGGCTAACATGCGCCGCAGCAGCGACGCCTTGCTCATTTCAAGGCTAAACACCGCAACGGTGGCCCTGCTATAGATCGCTGCATTTTCTGCAATATTGATGGCAAATGCTGTCTTTCCCATTGAGGGGCGTGCAGCAATGATAATGAGCTCGTTCTTCTGCAGGCCCTTTGTCATCTCATCTAAGACTTTGAATCCGGTTGCTAGCCCTGTGACGTCACGACTTTCTTTGTAGAGGTTGTCGATAGAGCCAAATGAATCGGCGACAATCTTGTCCAGCGGCTCGAGCCCGCGCACAATTCCCTTCTCGCTGACCTCGAGCAATTGCGACTCGGCTGCGTCCAGAACTTCAAGGGCTGTCTCGCTCTGGTCGGCGGCACGGGCAATGGCTGCCGAGCAGATGAGCATGAGCTTGCGCAGCAGGCTCTTGTCCTTGACGATGCGGATGTAGTCTTCGATAACTGGCCGGATCGGCAAACCCTCGGTCAGGGACGCGAGGTAAGCCACTCCGCCAACGGATTCAATCTCTTTGGCGCGCGCCAGCTCGTTCGCCAGCGTAACGATGTCGACCGCCCGCTGCTCGTTCATCAACTCGGACATGCGGATGAAGATGCGCTTGTGCGAGTCGAGCGAGAAGTCGTCGGGCTCAAGCCGCTCGGCGGCCTCGGAGTGGGCGGAGTTGTCGAGGAGGATGGCGCCGAGGATGGTCTTTTCGGCGTCGATATTCGCGGGCAGGCCGGCGTCGAGCGAAGTGATGTCAGGCAGGGTGGCCATACCTAGAGTGTAGGGCGAAGCCGGCGGAGATTTTCAGGGAAGAGTCTTGTGAATAACCCCGGCAATTTAGGAAAAGAGGGAATCAAAGCACTGGGCAGGTCGAACAATGCGGATCGCAAAATCCAAGCACGAACAGAATCCGGACATTTCACTTGCTACTAAAAGCGGACATTTCTACTTGCTAACGACACCTGCAGGTGATCGAGGATTTGGCATTCTCCGCTATTACGCGGGAGATATCGACTTAGCTCATCTGAGATTGCCGCTAAGTTGTCGTCGGTCTCCAGCGCAGGATCGGCTTACGTGCCGCCTGCACCTCATCCAGCCGGGAAACGCGCGTCGAGTGCGGAGCGGTTTTGACGACTTCCGGGTTCTCGTCTACCTCTTTGGCGATGGAGCGCATCGCGTCGATGAAAAGATCGAGTTCTTCCAGCGATTCGCTTTCGGTTGGCTCGATCATCAGCGCTCCGTGCACGATGAGCGGGAAGCTGACCGTGTAGGGGTGGAAGCCGTAGTCGATGAGGCGCTTGGCGATGTCGCCGGTCTTCACTCCCTTGGCAGCCTGCCGCTTGTCGCTGAAAACGACTTCGTGCATCGACGGAGTCTTGTAGGGCAGTTC
>NZ_JBARMD010000276.1:0-3623 GCF_049802275.1 Occallatibacter sp.
CCGCATCAACCACATCGATGACTGGCTGGGCACAGCCGTCAACGTCCAGGCCATGGTCTTCGGCAACCTCGGCGAAAACTCCGGCACAGGCGTAGGCTTCACGCGCAATCCCGCCACCGGCGAGAAGGTTTTCTTCGGCGAGTATCTGATGAACGCGCAGGGTGAAGACGTCGTTTCCGGCGTGCGCACCCCTCTCTCGATCAGCGAGCTCGAGCGCGCCATGCCCAAGGTCTACGACCATCTCAAGGCCATTACCTGGAAGATGGAAAAGCACTATCGCGATATGCAGGACTTCGAGTTCACCATCCAGGATGGCAAGCTCTACATGCTGCAGACCCGCAATGGCAAGCGCACCGGCCTCGCCGCTGTTCGCGTCGCCATCGACATGGTGCGCGAAGGCCTCATCACACAGGAAGAAGCAATCTTCCGCGTAGAACCCAACCAGCTTTACGACTTCCTTGTTCCGCGTCTTGTGGAAAAAGGCGAGAAGATCGAAGTGCTGGCCACCGGCCTTCCGGCATCGCCCGGCGCGGCTGTCGGACAGATCGTCTTCACCGCGGAAGATGCCGTGAAGTACCACCAGAACGGCGCCTATCGCACCATCATCCTCGTCCGCGGCGAAACCACTCCTGAAGACATCGCCGGCATGGAAGTCGCAGCCGGCATTCTTACCTCGCGCGGCGGCATGACGTCACACGCTGCGGTCGTTACCCGCGGCATGGGCAAGTGCTGCGTGGCCGGCGCCGGCGACTGCGTCGTCGACGAAAACGCCAAGGAACTCCGCGTCAAGGGCCACACCTACAAGCAGGGTGACTGGATTTCGCTGGACGGCACCACCGGCCGGGTGATCGCCGGTCAGCTCAAGACGCTTCCCGCGCAGCCCGACGATCAAGACCTCGTGAAGTTCATGAGTTGGGTCGACCCGCTGCGCAAACTTAACATTCGCGCCAATGCCGACATCCCTCGCGATGCCAAGCAGGCACGTTTGTTCGGTGCCGAGGGAATCGGCCTCTGCCGCACCGAGCACATGTTCTTTGCTGAAGACCGCATCGGGCACGTGCGCACGATGATTCTGGCTAACAACGAGAAGGACCGCCGCGACGCGCTCAAGAAGCTGTTGCCGATGCAGCGCGCCGACTTTGTCGGTCTTTTCAAGGCCATGGAATCACTCCCGGTCACCATCCGCCTGCTCGATCCGCCTCTGCACGAGTTCCTGCCCAAGCGGGAAGAGCTGTTGGTTCAGATCCAGCACCTCGAAGACACCAAGCCCCGCTCGCCCAAGCTGAAGGAACTTCGTCCGCTGCTGGCGCGCGTGGAAGAGCTGCACGAGATGAACCCAATGCTCGGACTGCGTGGCTGCCGCCTCGGCATCACGTTCCCCGAGATCACCGAGATGCAGGCGCGGGCAATTCTCGAAGCCGCGGTTGCCGTCAAGAACAAGGGCGGCGATCCGCACGTCGAAATCATGATTCCGCTCATCGGCTCAATTGAAGAAATGCGCCACCAGGCGACGATCATTCGCCGCATTGCCGCAGACGTCTTCAAGGAGAAGGGTGAGAGTGTCGACTACATGGTGGGAACCATGATCGAGCTTCCGCGTGCAGCCTTGACCGCCGATCAGATCGCCGAAGAGGCTGAATTCTTCAGCTTCGGCACCAACGATCTGACCCAGACGACCTACGGCATTTCGCGCGACGACATCAACAACTTCCTGCCTGCGTACCTCAAAGCCGGCATCTTCAAGCATGATCCGTTTGCCACGCTCGACCAGCCTGGCGTCGGCGCGCTGGTAAAGATGGCCACCGCCAAGGGGCGCAACACGCGCAACAACCTGAAGGTCGGGATCTGCGGCGAGCACGGCGGCGATCCTGAGTCCGTCAAGTTCTGCCACAAGATCGGCCTCAACTACGTCTCCTGCTCACCTTTCCGCCTGCTCACGGCACGCCTCGCGGCAGCCCAGGCAGCCGTGGAAGAAGCAACCGGAACGTCGCACACCAACAAGTAAAACGCAAGCGGCCAGTGACAAAGGGCGTCCGCTTCGGCGGGCGCCCTTCTCTTTGTCCACGAACAAATCAATCACATTCCGCACGATTGCATCTAATAGACTGACTGCCAGAGCGCTGTCTCTCATTTCCCTGCTCCGACCTGATTGCTCCCTTTAACAACCGACACACGGCATTTCATAAATTAGAGGCAACGACCTGATGCTGATTCGCATAGGCTACGACATACAATTCGACGTCCCCGCATCCGCGCCCATCGTGACGCTGCTCCACGTCCATCCCTCGCGCGACAAAGACCTTATCGAGCCAGACACCCTGCACATCGAGCCGCAGGTCGACGCGACCGAGTACATCGATGGCTTCGGCAATCGCTGCACTCGCTTCGTCGCCCCGCAAGGCCGCTTGCGCCTGCACAACTCCACGCTCATCCGTGACACCGGACTCCAGGACCAAATCAATATCTACGCCCACGAGGTCCCAGTTGGCGACGTGCCAACCGAATTCCTCTGTTACCTGCTCAGCAGCCGCTACTGCGAGGTCGATCGTTTCTCGAACATCGCCTACGAGCTTTTCGGCCACATCACCCCCGGCTGGTCCCGAGTGCAGGCCATCTGCGACTGGGTGCATGGCAAGGTTACGTTCAGCTATCCCCACGCCCGACCCACCAAGTCAGCGCTCGACGTGTACACCGAGCGCATCGGCGTGTGTCGCGATTTTCAGCATCTCGCCATTACCTTTTGCCGCGCCATGAATATCCCGGCGCGCTACGCCACCGGATACCTCGGTGACATCTCCTGGCCAGCTTCCGGGCCGATGGATTTCAGCGCCTGGTTTGAGGTCTACCTCGAGAACCGCTGGTGGACATTCGACGCCCGCCACGCCACTCCCCGCATCGGCCGCGTGCTAATGGCCGTAGGCCGCGATGCCTCGGATGTGGCAATCACAACGTCATTCGGCCAGGCGAATCTCAGCCACTTCACGGTGATCACCGACGAAGTGACCGAGGCCGCGTTGGACGCGCCAGCACTCAGCGAACCGGCCATGGAGCCCACCGCAAACTAGTGTGGTGTCCCAAAAACTTCAAGATGAAAATTGAGGTGTCATTCTGAGCGAACGGGCCCCGAACGTTTCAGGGGCCCCGAAGAGTGACTCGTCACTCTTCGGGGCAGGTTCGGGGGTGGGAAGCGAAGAATCTGCTTTTTGAATTTCCCACTCGGGCCGCCAACCAACTAAAGAACCTGTCAAAGTCGAGTCACTTCCGCTCTACTTCGATTCATCCCCGCCCGGCGCGTAATACCCTTCGCGCGTCGCCACGATCAGATCACTCTTGTTGGCCTTCAGCGCGACCTTGTGGAATCCGCCGTCGTTATCGACCTTATCGGGCGTATAGGTCAGCAGGTACTGGCTGCGCAGTTCCTCGGCAATCAGCTTGTAGATGGCATCCAGGTCGTCCTTCTTTTTAGCCTCGAAGGCGTGGCCGCCGGTACGCTCGGCAATCTGGGCCATGATCTTCTTGCCGTCAACTGCAGGTTTTGAATCGCCGTGCCCGTGGCCACCGCCGCCGGGATAGCCGCCGCCCCCACCCGGATACCCACCACCTCCGCCCGGATAGCCCATCCC
>NZ_JBARMD010000277.1:0-10598 GCF_049802275.1 Occallatibacter sp.
CGTCAACACCTGCAGTGTCACCGCCGAAGCTGACCGCGAAGCCCGCGCCTACATCCGCCGCACCCATCGCCTCAACCCCCAAGCCCGCATCATCGCCACCGGCTGCTATGCTCAGCGCGCTCCTCAAGAACTCGCCGCCATCCCCGGCGTCTCCGCCGTCATCGGCAACAGCCACAAAGCCCTCACACCTGAAATTGCGCTAAGGATGATGAGCGGTGACATTGTTTCCGCTTCACGCGAAAATCAGCTGATCCAGATTCGCGCGGCGCAAGGGGGGTTAGCCCCACCGCAGGTGGTATTGGCCGACGACAGCTTCGCGCACTCCTTCCTCGAAGAGGCCCCCATCATCCCCGGCCTCCAGACCCGCCCCAATCTCAAAATCCAGGAAGGCTGCTCGAACCGCTGCTCTTTCTGCGTCATTCCCCAAACCCGCGGCAACTCCCGTAGCCTCTCAGCCGAGTCGATCCTATCGCACGTTCGCAACTTCATCTCGGCTGGCGGCCACGAACTCGTCCTCTCCGGGATCAACCTTGGCCGCTGGGGCCGCGATCTTGATCCCGCGCAATTTGGATTGCGCTCCCTCGCCGCGCTTGTCCGCGCCATCCTCGAACGGACCAGCCTACCCCGCATGCGCCTGAGCTCTATTGAGCCCATGGACTGGGACACCAGCCTCATCGCTCTCATCCCCGAATACGGTGAAACACGTCTCGCCCGTCACGCCCATCTCCCGCTCCAATCCGGCTCCGACTCTGTCCTCCGCCGTATGTATCGCCGCTATCGCCCCTGGCACTACGCTGAAAGAGTCGAACAGCTCCTCCGTGCGGCCGGCCCTGCGCTCACCCTCGGCGCCGACGTCATGGTTGGCTTCCCCGGCGAAACTGACCACGAGTTCCAGGAGACCCACGACTTCATCCGTTCTCTCCCCTTCGGCTACCTGCACCTCTTCCCGTTTTCCCCACGCCCCTTCACCCGTGCCTGGACTCTCCACGCCGAATCACCCGTCCCCGCCGCCATCGTCAACCAACGGATGGCCGCGCTCCGCTCTCTTGCTGCCCAAAAAACTCGCGCGCACCGTGCAAAGTTCGTCGGCACCGAACTCGAAGCCATCACCCTTCATACTCAACCTGTCCTCGCAGCAAACGGCCGCACGTCCGCCCTCACTGAGAACTTTCTCCCTGTCGAACTCTCGGCCGCTCTTCCAGCGAACCAACTCATCCGCATCCGAGTAACCGCCATCGCCGCCGACAACACCCTCCTCGCATCGCCCGCGCTCTCCATCACTTCCGCGGCCGATTCCCAATTCATGCCGCTCCCCATTTCCCGCCAACCCATCTTCGAAACCGCCTTTTAATCCATAGCGCTGCGGTCTGCTCAGGCATCGAACCAGTGCTATACTCAGGGTGCGTTCGCGCGCCGTGCAAGAACTCCGCAACGCTTCGGATCAAGGCGCCCGACACCTTTGGAGGATGTACCATCGCACTCGATAAACGCTCGGCTAAGTCTTTTATCCGCATCAACGATCGCATTCGCGCCCGCGAAATCCGCGTGATCGACGAAAACGGCGAACAAATGGGAATACTGGCCCCTTTTGAAGCGCTCAAAATCGCCCGTGAGCGCGGTCTCGACCTGGTCGAGGTCTCACCCAACGCCATCCCTCCCGTCTGCCGCATTCAGGACTACGGCCGCTTCCTCTACGAGAAGGAAAAGTCAGAACGCGCCGCCAAGAAAAAGCAGAAGATCATCGTTGTCAAGGAAGTCAAATTCTCTGTCACCGTCGACGAGCATGACTACCAGACCAAGAAGAATCAGGCCGTCAAGTTCCTGCAGGGCGGCGACAAGGTCAAGGCCAGTCTCCGTTTCCGCGGCCGGCAGATGGCCCATCGTGATCTCGGCTACAACATCATCAATCGCCTCATTCAGGACATCGGCGAAACCGGTGTCGTCGAGTTCATGCCCCGCATGGAAGGCACCATCCTGCACGCGATCATCGCGCCCAACAAGCGCCCTGAAGCTCAGAAACCCAAGCCGCCTGCGCCGCCACAGCAGCCACAGCAAGCCCGTCCGCCCGCACCTCCGCAGGCACAGTAAGCGCCAGCTTGAAATTGATCGAAGGCCGCCCAGCGAGGCGGCCTCTTTCATTCCAACAAGTAGTGAAGATTTCGATCGCCGCAGAAATCCACCAACCGGCTGACCCGCTAAGCGCTAAGCGCGCTAAATCGCTGATTCATGAACCAAGCTAGCTCCGCCAAGAGCGCGAAGCGCTGCTAAGCCCTCTAACTTTCTCTTCGCCGTTGTATTCTGACGCCATGCTCCGATTCAGAACGCTGGTTCTTCCTCTTGTCTGCTTCGTTTCCGCGGGAATTTGGCTCCACGCCGCCGCGCAATCCGGCCCCACTCCCGCACCTTCGGCAACGACTTTGCATTTTCCCACCAACGAAGACCTGCGCCACCTGAAAGCGCTCTCCTCCCCAATCCTCTCCCCCGACGGCAAACAGGTGCTTTTCACTCTCACCCACGCTACCGCGGACGGTGCCGCCAGCCATCTTTGGATCGTTCCAGCCTCCGCCACCAGCGCCGACAAGCCCCGCCAACTCACCTTCTCTCCACCCGCCGACAAGCGCGGAGAGCACAACGCGCAATGGGCGCCCGACAACTCCGCCATCTTCTTCCTAGCCAAGCGCGGCGACCACACCCAGCTATTCCGTCTCGATCTGCGCGGCGGCGAAGCCTCTCCATACGACTTCAAAATCCTGCCTCCGGTAGACGTCTCGAAAGACAAAGACGCCATCAACCCACCGCCCGCTCCCGAGTCCAGCGAAAAGAAAGACGACAAGAAGCCCTCCAACGCAAAGCAGGAACCGCAGACCATCGACGTCGCCGGCTTCTCCATCAGCTTCGATGGCAAATACCTCGCGCTCTGGGCCCACGACCCCGAAACCCCGGGCGAGAAAAAACAGAAAGAAGCCAAAATCGACGCGTCCTGGGTCAACCACGAGAAACACCTGACCCGTATCTACCTCGCCGCGTTCAAGCCTGACGGAACCATTGAGGGCTCACTCAACGAGGTCAATCTCCCGCCCGACGTCCGCGGCGCCACGTGGTCTCCTGTTGCCGACAAGCTCCTCGTGATCATCGAACCACCCAACGATGCCTCCGACCTCGGTCCTGCCGGCGCGGCATGGATCGTCGATGCCGCCGCTCCCGCAAAGCCCACCAGGCTCGCCTATGTCCCCACAAGCGTTGGCGGTGGTGTGTGGAATGCCGACGGCACATCCATCGTCTTCGCTGCTTCCACTTCTCAGGACGCGCCTCCCGGTTACGACGATCTCTATCTTCTGGCTGCAACGCCCGATGCAAAGCCGATCAATCTCACCCGCGGATTCAACGGCCAGCTCCGTGCGCAAGGAATATACTTCACGCCAGACGGCTCCTTCATTGCGCCAGCGGCTGTAGGCACGCGGAACACCGTCGTCCGCATCGCTCTCGACGCCAAAGCGCAGCCCACTCCCATCGACCTCGGGGCCGCAGTCATCTCCGGCCTCAACACCAATCGCAAGCAGACCGGCTGGGTCTGGCTCGCCGACTCCGGTGGCCACCCCATGCAGCTCTGTTATGCCTCCAAACTAGGCGATCCCTGCACCCCGCTTCCCACTCCGACCCTCGGTCCCGCAAATCTGCGCACCGTCGCGCCGCAACTCGTGCATTGGAAGTCAGGCCCATTCACCATCGAAGGCCTGCTCTATCTCCCGCCCGACACCGGCTCCGCAAAAGTTCCTCTCGTCGTCGATGTCCACGGCGGACCGTTCGGTGCATGGGAAGACCGCAACGATCCCTTCGTCGACTTTCTCATCGGCCACGGCTGGGCCGTCCTGCGCCCCAATCCACGCGGATCCTCCAACTACGGAGTCAAATTTGCCGCGGCTAACAAGAACGATCTCGGCGGTGGCGACTATCAGGACGTGATGGCCGGCGTCGACTACGTCCTCGCCAACTACCCGATCGACCCGACGAAGCTCGCGCTCATGGGCTACAGCTACGGCGGCGAGATGGCCGGCTTCGTCGAAGGCAAAACCGACCGCTTCAAAGCCATCATCAGCGGCGCGCCGGTGATCGATCAGTTCAGCGAATACGGAACCGAAGGCGGCTCATGGTACGACCGCTGGTACTTCGGCAAGCCGTGGGAGCACATGAACGACGCGTGGCGTCAAAGTCCGCTCGCCAACGTTGCCCACGCTAAAACGCCGTTCCTAATCCTGCAAGGTGAAAGCGACACCACTGACCCTCTCGGCCAGGCCCAGGAGATGTATCGCGCTCTTCGTCAGGAAGGTGTCCCCGTCGAACTCGTAACTTATCCGCGTGAGAACCACGGCCCGCTCGCCATCGGCATGCTCGGCCACCCCTCGCCCGAACCCTGGCATGGCTACGACGCCCGCCAGCGCATCGTGACCTTTATTACCGCAGCGTTCTCCGCAACACCGCCTCCATCGACAGCGCCTGCCAAACAGTGAGGGATGTAAACGTGAGATGAGAGTTTGTTCCCCATCCATGACACAGTCATGGGTGGGAAAGCACGAATGCCAAACCGTTGTGGCAGATTGCCACTTGAAGCCCATCACAGGTCCACGCTGTGCCGCGTGCTATTCTCCCCTCGACATGCGAATCCCGCGTTGCACGCTGCCTATCTTTCTGCTCCTTGCCGGCCTAGAAACCGGCAGTTTATCCGCACAAACAAATGCCGCCCCGCACCTCGAGAAACGCGGCTCCGCCACGCAACTCATCGTCGACGGCAAGCCGTTTCTCATCCTCGGCGGCGAACTCCACAACTCATCTTCGTCCAGCCTCGCTTACATGAAGCCGCTGTGGCCGCAACTCGCCGCGATGGGCCTCAACGCCGTCGTCACCCCGCTAAGTTGGGAACTCGTCGAGCCCATCGAAAACAAGTACGATTTCACGCTCGTCGATGGTCTCCTCGCTCAGGCACGTGAAGCCCACGAGCGCATCGTCTTCCTCTGGCTAGCCTCATGGAAAAACGGCATGTCCAGCTATGCCCCCGTGTGGGTAAAGCAGGATACGAAACGCTTCCCGCGTGTCGTCGTGAAGGGCAGGGAAATCGAACTTCTCAGCCCCGCATCTTCCACTACGCAGCAGGCCGACGCCCGCGCCTACACCGCGCTCATGCAGCACATCCAGCAGGTCGACGCACAAGACCACACCGTGCTCATGATCCAGGTTGAAAACGAAGTTGGCGTCCTCGGCGACTCACGAGATCGCTCCGCCGAAGCCGACCGCGTATTCAACTCGCCGGTTCCCGCCGAACTAACGCGCTACCTCAAAGCCCACCACGACACGCTCTATCCGCGCCTGCGCGAACTGTGGGATGCAAACGGCGCGAAGACCTCCGGCACCTGGCCCGAAATCTTCGGCAACACCACCCGTGCCGACGAGATTTTCATGGCGTGGCACTACGCTCGATTTGTCCAGGCCGTCACCGCTGCTGGCAAATCCGCTTACAACATTCCGATGTATGTGAACACCTGGCTTGCCGAAAACGACGCGCAGCCAGGCAGCTTTCCGAGTGGTGGTCCTGAGCCGTGGGTAGTCGATATCTGGCGTGCCGCCGGTAACGCAATCGATTTCTACGCGCCCGACCTCTATGCGCCGGACTTTGTCTACTGGTGTCGCCAGTATCACCGCGACGGAAACCCGCTCTTCATGCCGGAGACTCGAGGCGGCACGCCCGGTGCGGAAAACGTCTTTTTCGCCGTTGGCGAAGAAGCTGGATTCGGTTTCTCGCCATTCGCGATCGAAGACGACATGGATCCAAAGCAGGACCTTTCCACCAGTTATCGAGCCATTAGCTCGCTTGCTCCACTCCTGCTCGAACACCAGGCCTCAGGCAACGTCCACGGCTTCGTCCTCGACAAGCAACACCCCACCGCCGACTTCACCCTGAACGGTATTGCGCTACACGTCGGTATCGATGAGATATTCGGCCACCATGCAGACTCCGGCTATGGCCTGATCATGGCCACCGGTCTCGATGAGTTTCTCGGAGCCGGCCGGGGCTTTCGCGTTAGCTTTGCGCAAACTTCACCGACAAGCCCGCGCATCGCCATCGCCTCCATCGACGAAGGAACATTCGAAGACGGCAAGTGGGTTCCCGGCCGCCGTCTGAACGGCGATGAAAACGATCAGGGGAGCTATTGGAGATTTGATGCGCGCAAGGTAAATGTTGAGAAGGCAAAGCTTTATCAACACGAATAGCCCTTCTAATGCGTGCCGGACCGCTTGCTGACCGGGAGCAATATGTAGGTGTTAGAGGCTTATTTCCTGTATACTTATCAAAGCCTCTCAGGGGCAGGGAAGCCCCTGTTCCGCGAGGCCATGGGTGTGGGTTACCAAACCCCGTCCAAAACGAGAAGAAAATGCCCAAGTTGAAAACCCATACGGGCGCGAAAAAGCGCTTCAGCAAGACTGGTACCGGCAAAATCAAGCGGCACCAGACCAAGACGCGCCATATCCTTTCGTCTAAATCGCCAAAAGTGAAACGCAAGCTCGGCAAGATGGTGCTTGTATCCGATGGTGACTACGCGAAGGTAGCGCGCATGATTCCTTACGCCTGAGCACTGCGTGCGGCAATCCTTTGGATAAGAGGATCGCCACAAACGCAGATGGGCCAGAACATAAAGGCCCCCGCCGATAAGAAATGCGTCCTGACCGGCGAGAGATTCAGGCTTGAACGAGCGAGTGAAGAGGTTTAACGCCAGACCGAAAAGTCATGGCCTCCTGCCTCCAGCCGCGATGACCAACGAACGCAAAATGGAGAACACCAATGCCCCGCGTAAAACGTAGTACCAAGCGGAGTGACCGCCGCAAGAAAATCCTGAAAAGGGCCAGCGGATACTTCCTTACCAAATCCAAGCTCTACCAGGCAGCCCAGGAAGCCGTCGAGCGTGGCCTCAAGTTTGCCTACACTGGCCGCAAACAGAAGAAGCGCCAGTTCCGTTCCCTCTGGATCGTGCGCATCTCCGCCGCCGCCAAGCTCAACGGCACAAGCTATTCGCAGTTCATCAACGGACTGAAGAAGGCCGGCGTTGAACTCGATCGCAAAATCCTCTCTGACATCGCCGTGCATGACGCCGCAGGCTTTACCAAGCTGGTGGAGCAGGCGAAAGCCGCTCTCGCCAGCAGCACAAAAGCCGCCTAAGGCACCGGCGCTGCATTCAGCTGTATCTCATGGCCCGGAGCTTAGCTTCGGGCCGTTTGCTGTTCGCTCCCATTCAATCCCACGCTCCTCAATGAGATATTCTTGGTTTTCGCAATGACAAACGAAGATATTCCCGATCTGCCGGAGTACACCGACTCCGCTCTCGATCAAGCCTTTGCCGCATTGGCCAGACAGGCTACCGACGAAGCCGCCGCCATCGCCGGCAACGACCATCTCGAAGCCTTCCGCCTCCGCTGGGTAGGCCGCAAACAAGGCCGCCTCAACGACGTCTCTGCACGCTGGCTCAAGGCCGCTCCGCCCGCAGCAAAGAAAGCTGTCGGCGAGCGCTTCAAGACGCTGAAGGAACTCGTCGAGAGCCTCATCGATCACGCATCCGGCTCGGGCCCCAGCGATGCAGCTCTCGCCGCCGAAGCCATCGATATCACGCTTCCCGGCACACGCCGCCTCACAGGAGCCGAACATCCCATTACCCGCACGATGAATGAAATCGTCTCAGTCTTCGCGGCGCTCGGCTACTCCGTAGGCGTCGGCCCCGAAGTGGAAACCGATTTCTACAACTTCGAGTCGATGAACTTCCCACCCGGCCACCCGGCGCGCGACACGCAAGACACGCTTGTCGTCGCCAATCAGGAACGCCGCTCTCAGCGCGACCGTCTCCTCCTGCGCACCCACACCTCTCCCGTGCAGATGCGCACCATGGAGCAGCAGCCGCCGCCGATCCGCATCGTCATCCCCGGCAAGGTGCACCGGAACGAAGCGCAGGACGCCACGCACTCGGCCATCTTCCACCAGGTAGAAGGTCTCTGCGTCGACACCAACATCACCTTCAGCGACCTCAAAGGCACGCTCGACCACGCCATGAAGGCGCTCTTCGGCTCGTCCGTCAAGACACGCTTCTTTCCATCCTTCTTTCCCTTCACAGAACCCTCGGCCGACGTCCAGATCAGCTGCATTTTCTGTGGCGGTAAGGGCTGCCGCAAATGCAAGCACTCCGGATGGATCGAGTTGCTTGGCTGCGGCATGGTCGATCCTGCAGTCTTCGCCTTCGCCCGGGAAAAACAGCCTGCCTACGATCCCAAAAAGATCAGCGGCTTCGCCTTCGGCATGGGCGTCGAACGCATCGCCATGATGAAGTATGGCATCAGCGACATCGGCCAGTTCTACGCCGGTGATATGAGGTTCCTTAGTCAGTTTGCGTAGCAGGTTAGCGCTTCGCGAAAGCAAGTTAGCGAGTTAGTGGATGACCAGGACACGACATTACCGGGATCTGATCGCATGGCAAAAGGCGATGGAATTAGCGCGCCAGATCTATGCACAAACCGAAGAATTCCCAAATTCAGAGACATTTGGATTGCGCATGCAGTTGCGTCGATCCGCCATCAACGCCGCAAGCCACATCGCAGAAGGCCATGGTCGGCTGACCGATTCAGAAAATCGCAAATCTCTCAGCGTCGCTCGTGGCTCTCTAAACGAATTGCAAACGCAGCTTGAACTAGCGGGAAGCCTCAAGTTCCTGAACGAAGAGACAGCGAACCAGCTTATCGAACTGGCGACCGAAGTGGCGAAGCTAATCAATGGATTAATAGGCGTACTCGAGAAAGAACCACGCTAACTTGCTAACTCGCGATCGCGCGCAGCGCGGCTAACTCGCTAGGAGATTAAGAAAAGAGCAATGAAGATTCTGACAAAATGGCTGAGATCTTACCTACCCGAACTCGCCATCAGCGACACCCAACTTGCCGAAGACCTCACCCTCCGCGGCATCGCCGTCGAAGGTATCTTCGACCTCGGCGCAGGCAACGGCTCCCTCTACGAGATGGACATCACCACGAACCGTGTCGATGCCATGAACCACTACGGCATCGCCCGCGAAGCCGCAACCATCTACGGCGTTGCACTCAAGCCGCTCGACACGACACTTCCCGCCGCCGGTCCCGCAGCCCATCCATTTTCGGTACGCATCGAAGCCGAAGACGCCTGTGGCCGCTTCACCGCTCGCGTGCTCCGCAACATCAGCATCGGCAACTCACGCGACTGGTTCCCCGGCGCGGAAGTCTCCACTTATTTCGCCCTCCTCGAGCAGAAGCAAATCTCCAACGCCGTTGACGCCACCAACTTCGCGTGGCTCGCGATGGGCCAGCCCACCCACGCCTTCAACCTCGACAAGATCGAAGGCGGCATCATCGTACGCCGCGCTCGCAAAGGCGAAAAACTCAAGACCCTCGACGGCGTCGAACGCACCCTCGATCCTGAAGACCTCGTGGTCGCCGACCACGCCAGGCCACTCGGCCTTGCCGGCGTCATGGGCGGCTGGGACACCATGATCACCCCCGACACCAAAAACGTCCTCGTGGAAGCAGCGTGGTTCGAGCCAATGGCAGTTCGTCGCACCGCGCGCCGTCATGGCCTGCACACCGACGCCAGTCATCGCTTCGAACGCGGCGCTGACTTTAATGCTGCTCCCGTCGCATCCGCAATTGTCACCCGCATCTTGCTCGCCAACACCGGCCACATCGAAGGCGAACTCGTGGACATCCGCGTCGCCGCGTGGGAAGCCCGCACCGCCAATCGCCAACCCATCACCCTCGCCTTCAGCGAAGTCCGTCGCATCCTCGGCAAGACTGAAGACAAGCAAGGCATCAACGCGCCCTTCGTAGAAGCCACCCTCACCGGCCTCGGCTGCACCCTCACTTCGCCACAGAGTTCCTCCGAAGAAGGCAAGGTGTGGAGCACCACACTCCCTAGTTGGCGCCTCGATCTCGAACGCGAAATAGACCTCATTGAAGAAGTCGCACGCGTCTATGGCTACAACCGCTTCGCCAACACTCTTCCCACGTTCGGCGAAGGCGTAAAGGCCCTGCCGTGGGCTGAAGCCGAATCCACCGTCCGCCATACTCTGCTCGCCGCTGGATTCCACGAATCCATCGCCAGCACCTTCTGTTCTGCCGCAGATGCGGCGCTCACTGCGCCCGTCCCCGGCCAGGTCGTTCCCGTAGGCAATCCGCTCAGCGACGAAGCCGGCGTGCTCCATCCCTCGCTCGTCCCCGGCATTCTCTCTGCCGTAGCAGGCAATCTCCATCGCGACGTCAGTGACGTGCGCCTCTTCGAACTCGGCACCGTGTTCAGCGGCACCACCGAAAAAGTCGAAGAACGCCCCGCACTCGCCTTTGGTGCAGTCGGCTCAATTCCCGACCAAAGCTCGCTTCATCCGACGCGCGCTGTCGAGTTCCATGATCTCAAAGGCGTCGTCGAACAAGTCATCTCGCGCTTCCAGATGCGCACCATCTATTTCGATCGCTTCCCTGCAGATTCTGGGCTTACGCCCGCATGGCTGCACCCTTATCGTTCCGCTCGCGTTGTTGCGGAAGGC
>NZ_JBARMD010000278.1:0-5746 GCF_049802275.1 Occallatibacter sp.
CAGCAGGAGGTTTCGGCAGAGATCGAAGCCGCCGAGCGCGAACTGGAGCTCATGCGCCAGGAAGGCGAAGCCGAAGAGATGGCAGCCGAGTAACCTGCTCCTCAATCGCTTCCACCAACCAGAAGGACCTCGCGAAAGCGAGGTCCTCTCTTTTTTACCGTTTGCGCGGCTCCTCGTTCCTGGCCTTTGAGGTCCAGCGCCTTTTTCTGTCCATCGACCCCGGGCAACCGCTTGCAATCAGGGAATTGTCGCGCTGGTCAGGTTGGACGGAGGGCTTTCAATCCCCAGGGTATCAACGCTTTTCACGACATAATGGTAGGTCATTCCGCTCTGGACTTGAACGTCCAGGAAAGTGTTTTGGGTAACAAGCGTCGGGCTTATCAGTTGAAACGAAGTGCCACCGTCTGAAGATCGATAGATTCGGTACCCAGCTAAGGGGTCGCTGGAGAGCGGGGCGTCCCAGGATAAAGCAACCTGATGGGACGTTCCTGTGCCACTCAGTCCGATTTCGACCGTGCCATTGGTCGAAGAGTTAGACGTAATTCTCACCTGACCTGTCGCTGCACCTGTCGTTAAGGGATCGAATTGCAGACTCAATGTCATCGTCTGGCCAGGATCTAATGTGACGGGGAATGTAGTTCCGGACATTGTGAATCCTTGGCCTGTCGTTGTCGCAGTGCTGATGGTGACTGGTGCAGTGCCTACTGACGTCAAGGTCAAAGCCTGGGTTGCCGATGTGTTTACGTGGACAGAGCCGAAGGCTAAGCTTGTTGAATTGATGCTCAGAGCCGGCGTGCCGGCATTCGGCGATTCTCCGGAGTGCGCATTGTTGCGAACAAAGAAGGCTTGGCATCCAGAGAGAGCCACGCTGCAGATCGTTATCGCGAGCAAACTGGAGCAACAACGGCCGTAGCAGAAAAGTTGAGCGCCGCCTCGTCGATGAGGGCGATCTTGTCGCGAACGACCATCACAGGGAACAGCGTCGTATTGCCGAGATTGCGTAGTCCATGGGGAGCGAACGGAGATTTCGTGCACTGAACCGACCTTTGAAGTGATTTTGCAGACTCAACTTCTTCTGGCCCGTGGCCCTCTTGACGCAAATTGGACATAGAAAATTTCAGCTAATCCCAAGGAGTCCGCTGTGATGAATATCACAGGGATTCAGGATTGTTCGGGGACTGCCGCCTTCATAATCTCAATCGTTGGACAAGCTGGCGCTACTTGAATCTTACGTTGTGAAGGTTACGGATAACTGAGGAAATCTCGGCCGTCTCACGGCAGCCGAGTAAACCTGCTTCTCAATCCCTTCTGGTTAGTGCGCTCCCGCAATTGCAAATCCCGACGCGAAGAGGTCAGGAAGGCTCACAGGCTTGCTAACGAAATGCCGGATTCAGCGCCGGCGCCGGCCAACCTGAACCACAAAGCCCTGTCATCTTGAGCGGAGCGAAGCGCAGTCGAAAGATCCGCGGTTGCTTTTCGAACCCGCTCGACCGACTTCCAACGAAAGGCCTCTCTAGGCAGAATACTTCGGCGCGTCATATGATCACTTATCCACGACGGGAGGATGGATGAACTTCTGGCTACAGGATCTCCGCGTCGCCTTTCGTATGCTTCGCAAGAATGTGGTGTTGACTCTGGTGATTTTGGCCTCGCTTGGCATTGGAATCGGCGCCAATTCCGCGATCTTCAGCGTGGTGGACGCCCTGCTGTTGCGTCCGCTCCCGTATCCGCATCCAGACCGTCTGGCCGCTGTGTGGCTTCACTCTCCCGGAATCGGAATTCTGCGTGATTGGCCGTCGCCGGGCGAGTACATCGACCTCCAGAATCAGAACCATTCGTTCGAACAAATGGCCATCGCGCAGAGCCGTACATTCACATTGACCGGCCGCGAACAACCGGAGAGGGTTGATGCGCTCAGCACCCAGTCGAGCCTCCTTACAATGTTCGGTGCAAAACCGTTGCTTGGCCGCACCTTGTTGCCGGAAGAGGACACACCCGGCAGATCGGGCGTAGCTGTTCTCAGCTACGGAGCCTGGCAGCGGTTATTCAATTCGGACCCGACAATCGTCGGGAAGAGCATTACGCTTAACGGGAAGTCATTCACAGTTGTTGGCGTACTCAATCGGCGCTTCATGCTCAACGCGGAAGTGATGCCGTCGGAAGGGCCAATGGACAAAGTGGACATGTTTCTACCTTTGCCCTTGGGACCGGACGCTGCGCAGCGCCGAGGCGACGAAAACTACAACATCGTTGTCCGCCTCAAGCCCGGCGTCACCGTTCAACAAGCACAGGCAGACATCAACGTCATCGCCAACGGCATCCGCATCAAGGATAAGCGCGATGCCAGCTTTGGTATGGATGTGATCGGATTGCAGCAGCAGGTCGTCGGAGACGTCAGGCGTGCTTTGCTCGTGCTGCTCGGTTCCGTATCGCTCGTTCTGCTGATCGCATGTGCCAACGTGGCGAATCTTCTGCTGGCCCGTGCGGCGGGTCGCGAAAAGGAAGTTGCGGTGCGCGCGGTGCTGGGAGCGAGCTGGCAGCGCCTGGCGCGTCAGTTGTTGACAGAGAGCATTCTGCTGGCACTGCTGGGTGGAGTGGCCGGATTGCTGGTGGCGCGGGTGAGCCTTCTGGCCGTACGCACGATGAATCCCGGGAATGTTCCGCGGCTGGATGAGATTGGGATCAATGGAACCGTGCTCGCTTTCACATTTGGCCTTTCGCTCGCGACGGGCGTACTTTTCGGCCTGGCGCCGGCATGGCGGGCCATCAAACTGGATCCGAATTCATCGCTGAAAGCAGGGGGCCGCAGCGGACGGGGCGATGGGGGTCTATACCTCAAACGGCACCGCTTACGCGGCTTGCTTGTGGCATCAGAACTCGCGCTTTCGGTGGTTCTGCTGATCGGCGCCGGACTGCTGATCCGCAGCTTTGTTCGGTTGCAGAGCGTAGATCCGGGCTTTACCGCGAACAATGTGATGAGCATGGCAGTTGTCGTGAGCGACCCCAAGTACCGCGACGATAAAATCATGGCCGGCTTCTACCGCGAAGTCGAAACCCGCATCGCCCATTTGCCGGGAGTGGTAGCAGAAGGCGCTATTTCGGCGCTCCCGCTCACCGGAACGATAGGATGGGGTGGAATCAATGTCGAGGGATACACTCCGCCGCCAGGTCAGGAGTTGCAAGTCGATCATCGCATTGCAAGCGTGGACTATTTCCCGGCAATGCAGATTCCTTTGATCTCCGGCCGCTTGTTCTCGGATCAGGACAACCTCGAAACGTCGCAGGTCGCCATCATTGACCAAAAATTCGCGCAGCGATTCTGGCCACACAATGACGCTGTCGGAAAACATCTCTGGTTCGATCCGAAAAAGCCCATCACAATTGTTGGCGTCGTGGGAGTGGTCAAACAATACGGTCTGGATACCGACGGCAAGATCGCAGCTTATTTCCCGTTGCAGCAGGATCTCGACCGAGGTACCTTCCTGGTGGCGCGGTCCGCTTCACAGAACCCGGACCTCTCGGAGGCCATGACCCGGGAGATCCACGCGGTCGATCCCACTGCGGTGGTCTATGGGGTTCGTAGCATGCAGGACCGGTTGTACGATTCGATGGCGCGCCAGCGCTTCTCCAGCACGATGCTGGGGGCATTCGCGTTGTTCGCGTTGCTGCTGTCGGCCGTGGGTCTGTACGGCGTCATGTCGTACCTGGTCACGCAGAGCACACACGATATTGGCATTCTGGTCGCGCTGGGTGCGCGGCGCGAGAACATCCTTGCGCTGGTCGTCCGGCAGGGGATGCAATTGACGCTGATCGGCATCTTCGCTGGGCTGATAGGCGCGGTCGCCCTCACGCGCGTGATCGCGAGTCTGTTGTTCGGCGTGAGTGCCACGGACCTCGGAACGTTCCTGACGGTGCCTGCATTGCTGGCCGTGGTCGCATTCGCGGCGACGGTCATCCCTGCGTGGCGAGCCAGCAGCGTGGACCCGATGGTAGCTTTGCGCGAGGAATAGGCGCTTTCTCGCTGAGTTTTCGATCGGCAAAGCCGTGAGAGACTATTCGATAGAGTTGATATCGATTTCGGTTCTGAAACCAGGGAACGGGTCTCCACTCACATCGGACCAGCACAGAAACCAAGACGCGCGCTCACCCGCTGTCAAGTGCGCCCTCGCCCCCAAACCATCCAACATGCACATTTCAAACGTGGAAAACATCTGCGCGTTTTGCATGCAGTTTCCCCTCTCCGGCGCACAATCAGAGGTGTTGGAGTATCTGATGCCCACGCGCCACAACCCTCGCAATCCCTTCGGTGGTCCATCCGGGAGCCTGCTGTCAGGCATGTCCCGGTCCGTACCACCCCCCACCCCCTCCCCCCTGTGAAACTGTGAAGCCCACCTTCGCACGCCTCTAAACCGTGCAGTATCATTTGCTCTTTCGCTGATATCCCACAGCTTCACAGTTCCTGTGAAACTGTGAGCCCAGACTCATCGACATTCCGCTCAAAAAATTTTGAAGCTGGTCAATCTCCATCGAACTTGCAAGTCTCTGCTGAAAGAGAGCTTCGGCGCCGCGCGTCTATTTGCCGGCAAAGAGCCCACTGTGCTGTGCGTCAAATCACAACCTTCTTTATTTCGGCCTGATCAACATCGTGCTAATATCAACACAAATCAAGACAATTCAATTTGAGCGGTAACCAGAATTGCCTGTAGCTGCATCTATATCCGAATTCCCGGTGATCCGTCCCAGCGCGGCCAAGCCGCCGATGCTGATCGAGCGGACCCAGCCGGTGCTCGACAAGCTATCCCGCACGCTCGGCGAGCCCATCATCACCTACTGGAATTCCAACAAGGGCTCCATCTGCCAGAACGACGTCGCTGGCCTCTACGCATTGCTGCGCAAACTCGGCACCATTGAGCGCCTCACGCTGTTTGTGAAATCTGACGGCGGTTCCGGTCAGGCCTCATTGCGCATGGTCAACCTTCTGCGCCGCTACGTGAAGCACCTCACGGTACTTGCTCCGCTCGAGTGCCAATCCGCCGCGACCATGCTGGCGCTGGGTGCCGATCGCATCCTGATGGGACCTCTGGCGCACCTCTCGGCCGTCGACACATCGCTGACCCACGACCTTTCGCCCATCGATCGCGACAACGACCGCGTCAGCGTCAGCAACGACGAACTGCTCCGCGTCATTCGCCTCTGGACCGAGCAGGCCAAGGACTCGACCACCAATCCGTACGAATCGCTTTTCCCGTACGTGCATCCACTGGTCATCGGCGCAGTCGATCGTTCCAGCGCTCTCTCAACGCGCATCTGCGAAGAGATCCTGTCGTATCACATGGACGACAAGGAACGCGCGCGCGAAATCAGCAACAATCTCAACGCCGGTTACCCATCGCATAACTACCCAATCACATTGCGCGAAGCGAAGCGAATCGGCCTCAACGTCGAAGCCATGGACGACAGCATCAACGCACTGCTCTTCGAGTTGAACGAGATTTACTCCGAGATGGGCGAGAGCGCGACCACCGATTTCGATGAGAAAAACTCGCATGACAACAGCATCATCAAGGTAATGGAAGCCAGCGGATCGCTGATCTACTACCAGCTCGACAAGGATTGGCACTACCGCAGCGAGGAACGCCGCTGGGTGGCTCTGAACGAGAAGAGCCAGTGGCGTAAGGCCGAACTGGTCAAAGGCAAAGTGACGATCTCACAGCTGCACGTACGCTGACGAGCGGACCGCATTTTT
>NZ_JBARMD010000279.1:0-30392 GCF_049802275.1 Occallatibacter sp.
ATCCACCCCTCGCTACTGCCCGCGTTTCCCGGCCTCGACGCCCAGCAGCAAGCCTTCGACTACGGCGTAAAAATCGCCGGCTGCACCGTTCACTTTGTCGACGAACATCTCGACCACGGTGCCATCATCCTCCAGCGCGCCATTCCCGTCCTCGAAACCGACGACGCGCACTCCCTCGCCGAGCGCATCCTCGTCGAAGAGCACATCGCCTACACTGAGGCCATCAATCGCGTAGCCAGCGGCGAATACGAAATCCGCGGACGCCATTACGCAAAGCGCTGATCACCCAGATCAGGTGGCCTTCAAGGAAAAGGGGATCGTCGTATACCAACGCAGCAGAAATGAGAAGTGCTTCGCTTATTTGGCTTTCGGCGGGAACTCCGACAGCAGCTTATCGATCGCTGCGCCGACTTTTTGCAGCGACTGGTCCGGCTTCTGCGCGTCGAGTTTCTGCTCAACCATGCCCGACCAGACCTCCTTGTTCATCGCCCGGTCGATCATGTCCACTTTGAGAGTCCCTCTTGGCTGGGGCTTCCCCGCGGATCCGGGTGGCGGCTTGAATCCCGCCCAGAGCAGCACGTCGACTTGCGGCGCCTGGCAATTCGCACAAGTATCAGAAAGCGGATTTACACCGGATTCCAGACCGTAGTCCAGGCTCCCGCCCGCGACCACGATGAGATCGCCGTCCTTCTCCACGCTCACAAGCCCCTTCGATTCAATCCCATTTCTGATCGAACCTACCACCGAGTGGTAAAGAAGCGGCCTGGCGTTCGGCTCAGGGGGTACCTTCAATGTGTAGGTTTTGTATTTTGAGAAATCGATGCTCTTGTCGTATCCCACCTTGACCTTCTGCGCAAAACAGCAAGGAATGGATAACGTCACAACGATCAGAAGAACTTGGAGCTTTCTCATGTCAGAACTCATCAGGCCTCACTCCGGCGAAACTTGGAACACCAATCGCAAGAAGTCTAGGTTGCCGCACCCCGTTTCGACACTGGCAGAACTGCCAGTCCGATTGCTGGCTGGCAAATCCCGTAATCCCATTAATTCTGCGAGGAACATCCTTCCCGCTGGAGTTAAAAGCTAAAGATTGGAAGCCGCAGCCACCGCTGATGCCCAGGCCCACTGGAAATTGAACCCGCCCAAATGACCGGTTACATCGACGCCCTCGCCGATGAAGTACAGGCCCGGAACGGTGCGCGCCTCCATAGTTTTCGAATCAAGTTCAGCCGTATCCACGCCACCCGCCGTTACCTCGGCCTTCTCGAATCCTTCTGTCCCTGAAGGCCGAAACTCCCAGCCGCGCACCCGTCGCTCGGCGGCTTCGATTGCCGCATTCGACCACCCTTCCGGGGCGCCTGCCTCCGCCAGTTGAGCGGCCAGCCTCTGGGGCAGCACATCGCGCAGCGCCTGTTTCAAGGCAAGCGCATCGCGCCTCGCACCTCGCTCGAGCAGAGATGCCAGCAGACTCGACTTCCCGTTAAGGTCGGGCGCAAAGTCGACTTGAATGGCCTCTCCCGGCCGCCAATACGACGAAGCCTGCAGCACCGCCGGCCCACTCAACCCGCGATGCGTGACGAGCAACTTTTCGCGGAACATCGGACCTCGATTCGCATGCGCGATCACATCCGCGGAGACTCCGGCCAACTCGGTCCAGCTCTTCTCAGCCCCCGCAAGCAGCAAAGGGACCAGCGCGGGCCGGGGTTGAATCACCTTCAACCCGAATTGCCGCGCCAGGTCGTATGCGAGTCCGGTTGCGCCCATCTTCGGAATCGACAATCCGCCGGTAGCAATGACGAGAGCACCGGCCGTGAACTCGCCCGCCGGGCAGCCGACACGGAATTCGCCGGAAGTGCTCTCGACACGAACGCCGCGCACGTTCATCCGAATGTCCACCTGGCCGCGCTCGCACTCCACCAGCAGCATGTCCACGATCTGGCGCGCGGAGTGGTCGCAGAAGAGCTGGCCCAACGTCTTTTCGTGCCACCGGATGCCGTAGCGCTCCACCAGTTCGAGAAAGTGCCGCGGCTGGTAAAGCGCCAGCGCAGATTTCGCGAAATGCGGATTCTCGGAGATGAAGTTGGCAGGCATGCAGTGAATATTGGTGAAGTTGCATCGTCCGCCGCCCGAGATCAGGATCTTGCGGCCGGGCTGCGCATTGTGTTCGAGCAACAGCACCCGACATCCGCGTTGGCCGGCAACCGCAGCGCACATCAATCCGGCGGCGCCCGCCCCCAGCACGATCAAATCGAATTTACGCGTTTCGCTCGGCACCCTTTCATTGTCGCCGAGCGATCCGCGACGGAGGAATGCGTTGAATTGCCGCTCAATGGCAGCGGTCTATTTCGCCGCCTTCATCTTCTCCTCAATACCATTCACGAGATCCACGGCTTCGGTGAGCCCGATCTTCTGGCTCGCGCGCACCAGTTCGATCGCATCCACTTTCCGTCCCTGCTTCAGCAGCGATTGGATCGAATTTTCATCGACACCGGCGTCAGGCATCTCTACGTTTTCGACGTGGAGGAATTCGGAAATCTCCGCCTTCAGCGCCTCATAATGCGGTCGATTACCGGCGTACACATCCGACATCGGCACCGTCTTGTCCGACGTCAGGATCGTCAAGCGATAGGTAAGCGTTCCATGCTCAGCCGCCGCACTGGCTTCGATTCCAATGCCCTTGATTTCGCTGAATGCAATCATCCCTCTCGCCGCCTTGAACGCACGACGGCGCCACCACGTCGCCTGCTGCTTTGCCGCATCGAATACGACCACTTCCTTGCGCCAGAACAGAAAGGCACAAAGCACAAAGAAGCCGGTGACCCAGAGTCCGCTCTGCCGGCCGTGCGCAATCGATATGTAGACCACCGGAACAGCAGCGCACAGGAGCAACACCGACACCCAGATACTGCTGTCGACCAATGCCAGTTCCGTGTTCGTCTTGCGGCTGACGTGCATTCAGCCAATATGCCACGAAACCGCCCGCCCGCAGCAATCATTTGCCTATTCCGCCTGACGACAGTCGCTGGAACCGTTTGATCGCGCAATCCGTAATTCTTGGTGACATGGAGCGTCACTACAACTGGGCGTGGGTCGAATCCTCGGTCTCCGCGGCCATTGCGGAGTGGAATACCTGCGCTGGTTCGCCAACCCCAAACGCCCCCCGCTTTAGCGGGCAGGAGCAGGCGAAAAAAGAGAAGGCCTACGACAATGCGCTGCGCGCCGTTGAAGGCGAGGCAAAATACTCTGGCCGCGGTTGCGCAGAGCGCAAGGAGGCACAACGCCGTATCGTTGCGATCTTCCCCCGGTTTGCATCAGTTGCACTTGGCTTGGAAGATGAAGCCATCCACCTGCTCACCGACGGTTTTATGCCAGTCGGTACCCAGTTTGCGCAATGGGCAAAGCGCTTCGATCCAGGTCTATCCATCGCCGACACGATCCAGGCCTGTCGCAATGCCTGGACGGTATGCGGAATTCAGCCCCTGCTCGGCGATCGGATGGAAATGACACCCGCGATCATCGGCTACAGCCTCCTGTATCCCTACAGCGACAACTATCTCGATTCCACAAATATCTCGCGAGAACGAAAGCTCGCATTCAGCGGACGCTTTCGCGACCGCCTGTGCGGGTTGCAACTCGCACCACACGATCCGCATGAGACTGCGGTGTGGGCCATGGTGCGATTGATTGAAGAGCAGTTTCCACGACAACACTTCCCGCGTGTGTATGAGAGCCTGCTGGCCATTCACCAGGCACAGGAAAACAGCATGGCGCAGCTCAAGGGGGCCCGAACCGCGAGTGACGCCGAGTTGCTGCGGCTGAGTTGCGCGAAGGGCGGCACATCAGTACTCGCGGACGCGTGTCTCGCACACGGATCTCTCAGCGACGCAGAGGCCCGATTCGCCTTTGACTGGGGCATGCTGCTCCAGCTTGGCGACGATCTGCAGGATGTGCAGGGCGATCTGAAACAGGGCTCTGCGACTTTGTTTACCAGCTCTGCGGCCGCCGAGTTGCCGCTCGACAATCTTGTCCGGCAGCTCCTCACATTCAGCGAGCGCGTCGCCGATCAGATTGACCTGTTGCCGCACGGAGAAGCCTCGCTCAAGCAGCTGCTGCGTATGAGCTGGCGGTCGCTGATCCTGATGGCGGTGGCTCGCTCGCCGCGCTATTTCACTCCTGTATTTCTTGCCGAATTGGAGCCTGCTTCTCAATTCCGATTCGGCTTCCTGCGTGCCCGGCACAAGCGGCTGGCAGGCAGGCGCGGACTCTACAAGATTCTGTTCGAATCGTTCCTGGACTCCTCTGACGCCGACCTCACGCACTTGCCGCGGCCCGAGAATTGGCTGGCGCTCGCTCTCCGTCCGGATTGCCCAGACCGAATTAAGAAAGCTGTGGGCTCACTGGCCTAAGGCAGTTTGGCCGATGCAGCGAAGCGTGTTCGGCCCAGCGGATCCGGATCCAGCACCAGAGTTCCTTCAGCTCGCCATCACTGTCGTTGCGATACAGTAGGTTCATCTCACAGGAGCAGCTTTACCGGGAGCAATGGGATGACGAAGAGACGTGATCGCGAATCAGTGCCCGAACCGCAAGTATCGGCGTCCGGCGAGTCCGCGAAAGAGACTCCCCTCGAAGCGCTGGCCGGCATCTGTTCGGTGCTGGTGATTGGGCTCTTCGTCCTGGAATTCCTCTGTCAGAACATGGTCATCCCCTCGGGCTCCATGGAGAAAACCCTGCTCATCGGCGACCACCTGCTCGTCGATCACATCACCTTCAGCCCGGCCAGCCCCTGGATGCCGCTCGTTCATCACCGCGATCCGCAGCGCGGGGACATCGTCGTCTTCCTTCGCCCTGCACCCGAGCCCGAGCCCGACGCCGATGGCAATCCCGTCTATCTCACCCTCGTGAAGCGCCTCATCGGCATGCCCGGCGATCACATCCATCTGCGCGACGGAACCGTGTTCATCAACGGCGTCGCGCAACCGCTGCCTACCGAGGGGATCGAAACACCGCCCCTGCCGCCCAGCGAGCGCGCTTATGTGGATGACTTTCCCTCGGTGTTGCCTACCGTGGAAGACTCGCACGGTGCCGTAACTCCGTGGGTGGTCGACCTGCCCAATCACATCGAGAACGGCGACCTCGTCGTGCCACCAGGCAAATACTTCATGATGGGCGATCACCGCCACGCCAGCCTCGATTCGCGATTCTGGGGCTTTGTGCCGCGCGAGAACGTCCTGGGCCGGCCTCTCTTTAATTACTGGTCCTTCAAGACACCTCACGATCAGGAGGACAAGAAAGGACTTGTGAACCAAGTCGCATGGATGGCGCATGTTGCTTTGCATTTCTTTACCGATACGCGCTGGAGCCGAACGCTGCACCGCGTTCGCTAGCTCGCAGATGGCGAGCCAAACTTTTCGCGCAACAACGTCATGGCTTGCTCTGGCGTTGTGATCGCACCCTCCAGTTGCGCATCCTCGATTGCATGCAGCATCTCCTTGAAAAGGGGTCCCGGCGTATAGCCGGCAGCAATCAATTCGCGCCCGGTCAGCAGTGGCATTGGGCGGATCTCTTCTTCGGGAAGCGTTTCATAGCGCTCGCGAACCAAGTTCCATATCTCCAGATTGCGGTGCGCGGCGAGGCAATCCATGCGATGCAGCGCCAGATGTTCCGGAAAATTTTCCAAGCGGAAGAATCGCTTCAACGTCGAGGCCTTCATGCGCGGCGCATCGGCGAAGCGCATATGATTCTCGATCAACGCAAGAATCTGCTGCGTTTCTTCGTTCGAGAGACGAAAGCGCCGGCAGATCTCCGCGCCCATGGCGACGCCCACCTCCACATGTCCGTCGAAACGAATGCGGTCCGGGGCCTCGCGATAGGTCGGCGGCTTGCCAACGTCGTGGAGCAGTGCGCCCCAGGCCAGCGTCATAGCGCAGCCAGGCTCGAGCTGCTCCAGCAACATCAGTGTGTGGATCCACACGTCGCCCTCGGGATGATACTGCGGAGGCTGCGCGACACCCTTCATCCTTGAGACTTCGGGAAGAATCTGCACAAGGAGATCCGTTTCATCCAGAATCTCGAACGCTCGGCGCGCATGGCCCTCGGTCAACATCTTTGTCAGCTCTTCGCGGATGCGTTCGCGGCTTACGGCATGAATGCGCGCGGCAAGTTTGCGTATCGCAGCCAGCGTTGCTGGCTCTATCTTGAATCCAAATCGCGCAGCGAAACGTACCGCGCGCAACAACCGAAGCTGGTCTTCTTCAAAGCGTTTTTCGGGGCGACCAATGGCGCGAATCACACCCGCATCGAGATCGTCCAGTCCCCCAACATAGTCGATGACTTCAGAACGAATATCGTCTGATTCGCGCAGTGGATCCAACAGCAACCCGTTGATGGTGAAGTCGCGGCGTTCCACGTCTTCCGCGGCGGTTTTCGTATAGAGCACCTCATCGGGATGTCGCCCGTCGGAGTACACGCCGTCCGAACGGAACGTTGCAACCTCTGTCACGCACCGTTCTTCGACCGATCCGTCCTCGCACCCGGCAGCGATGCCAGATGCGACCAGCACGACACCAAAGTGCGCGCCAACCGCAAAGGTACGGGGGAACATGTCCAGAACAATGTCCGGCATCGCCGAAGTCGCGACGTCATAGTCTTCGGGCTCGCGCCTGAGCAGCAGATCGCGCACGCATCCGCCGGCGAGATAGGCCTCGTGTCCCGCTGCGCGAAGCGTTCTGATAATCTCCAAGGCTGCTTCGAATTGGGCCGATTGGGGCATCATCTCCTTGCTTCGAGAATAGTCCGTCTCAGTCGCCACATTCGAGGCCGTTAGACTTGAAGTATGTCCCGTGGACTCATCCTCGGCATTGAATCCTCCTGCGACGAGACGGCGGCCGCTGTTGTCGAGCGCGGGGCGCGCACGCTGTCGTCGGTAGTTGCCTCGCAGATTGCAACCCACCTTCGCTATGGCGGAGTCGTTCCGGAGCTTGCCAGCCGCGAACATCTGCGGGCCATTGTGCCGGTGGTTCGTGCAGCGCTCGCCGAGGCCGGCGTTACGCTCGCCGATCTCGATGCCATCGCCGTGACTTCCGGGCCGGGCCTGGCGGGGGCACTCCTGGTCGGCATCATGTACGCCAAGGGTCTCGCCTTCGCACAAGGACTGCCCCTGATCGCCGTGAACCACCTCGAGGGCCACATCCACGCGGTGCTGCTGCAGGAGCGGTCTTCGGTGGAAGGGCAGCGTGCTCAAATTGACGAGGCAGCTTTAGCGCTCGTGGTCTCCGGCGGCCATACGCATCTGTATCTCGCCGAGCCCACCGACGGCACCTGGCACTATTCGCTGATCGGCCGCACGCTTGACGATGCGGCGGGTGAAGCCTACGACAAAGTTGCGAAGTTGCTTGGTCTCGGCTATCCGGGCGGCCCATGGATCGATGCGCTGTCCCGCTTCGGCGATCCGCATGCCGTTCCGTTTGCTTTTGCGCAGATCAAGCCCAAAACTCACCTCGGTGGTAAGCCTCCGCGCACCAAGGCGGCCAGGACCGCGCCGATCGCCGCGCTCGATCCTCATTTTCTCTTCTCTTTCTCAGGAATCAAGACGGCCGTGCTGCGCTATGTCGAGCTGCACGGATTGCGCGACGAAGCTGCTGCCCGCGTTCCGCGCATGCTCGCGGCAGGGCGCCCGCCCCAGACGAAGGATGACGCTCTCGCGCTATGTCCCCAACCGACGCTCGATCTGATCGCCAGCTTCCAACATGCCGTGATCGGCGACCTGATGAAGAAGACCTTCGCCGCAGCCGAATCACTCGACGCCGGGCGCATCCTTGTCACCGGCGGCGTTGCCGCAAACAGTGAATTGCGCGAACGCTTCACCGCCGAAGCGACACGACGCGAAATTCGCATTGCCTTCCCCACTCTGGCACTCTCGACAGACAACGCGGCGATGATTGCTGCGGCGGCATGGCCCAGGTTGGTGGCGAGTGAGTTTGCCGAACCAAGCCTGACGGCGGATCCTTCACTGGCGCTTGGCTCCTGAATCCGGGAATACACCATATTCCGCGAGCAAATTTCCTGATTGCTTCCCGTTTGCGAATCCATGGCGACCAACTCCCCGCGTGAGGACCTACGAGTTTCTGTATTTCCTTTTCGTGCTTTTTCTTCTCAAGCGATAGCCTTCGGCTAACAGTCCCCCGTTGCTGCACTCTCGTCCCTCATTGACTGCCGTCCATCACGGTTTCGAAAATAGAGTAGGCGAGTGCGCTGAAAAATCCGCAATTCAACATGATTCTGCCTTTCTCTCGCGAGACAGAATCTCTCCGTACTGACGCAGTCAGTCTGCTCGTCCCATTCTGGCGCGCTTCCAACTGCATATGCCCGCCGTTCGTCACACTCATCGCCTTTCGAGGTCAGGGCGGACCTGCATTTGCACTTCCCGGCGCAGAGTCGGCCCTGGCTTATTGCGGACACGACTTGCTTTCGGTGCGCTTGCATCACTCGGCTTGCCCCTCATGGAACGAAATTCCGGCGGCCTTGAACGGATTGCTGTCACAGGAGTTCCCCAACGCTTTGCGCTCCCCTCGGGAGCGTCGACAGAGAGGCATAGCGATGAAAAATACTCTGCAGATCCTGGCGTCAATCGGAGTTCTGGCTCTGGCCCTGTTCGGTACAACCAAATTGTCAGCGCAAGTGGAGACAGGCCAGCTGGCCGGAACCGTTACAGACCCTCTGGGCGCTGTCATCCCCGGTGCCGCAGTGACCGTGCGAAACATTGCCACCAATGCCGTCCGGAATGAGACCACCTCAGAAAATGGCGCGTACAAAGTGGCGGACCTCGAGCCTTCTACCTATGAAGTCACGATCAAGTCCACGAATTTTCAGCCATACACCGCCAAGGTGCAAATCACTGTCGGCGGACACGTAACCCTTGATGCCAAACTCTCTGTAAGCAGCAGCACCACACAGGTAGAAGTAGTCGGAGAGGGCGGTTCACAGGTCAATACGCAGACCCAGGAACTTTCGCAAATCGTAAATGAAGAGCAAATAGCCCGCCTGCCGAGCCTCACCCGCAATCCTTACGACTTCGTTGCGTTGTCCGGCAACATCTCGTCCGGCGATAGTTCGTCGAGTGGCGATTCGAGATCGAACAACACTTATCAGAACGGGCCCAGCTCGACGCGCGCCGTGGGGTTCAGCATCAACGGCCAGCGAGCCAGCGGCACTGAGGTCCTGCTCGACGGCGTAGAAAATATCTCCGTCTTCGCCGACGGCATCGGGGTGTATGTTCCGGTCGATGCGGTGCGGGAATTTCGTGTGACTACCAGCAACTTTGAAGCCCAGTACGGCCGCGCATCCGGTGGCATCGTGAATGTCTCCACCAAAGCTGGATCGAACGCATTTCACGGCGGCCTGTGGGAGTTCAATCGCATCGCAGCCTACACCTCTAACACCGAGACAAACGACCAGATCAATTCTGCATTTCTGGCCCAGGGCGGAAGCGGTGCGCTTCCGGCGCCAAAAGGTCAGTACACGCGCAATCAATTTGGCTTTGCGGTTGGAGGCCCGATTCTGAAGGACAAGCTCTTCTTCTTCGGCAGCACCGAATGGATCCGCGTACGCAGCGGCGCTACTCTCACCGCTGCCGTACCGACACCAGAATTTCTGGCGCTAACCGCGTCCAACAGCCAGGACTTCTTTAGCAATTATGGAGGCGGCAAGCAGTTCACATTTACCAGGACCTATCTGTCTGGCCCCGCGGGAATCGGTTCGTTCAATGGAGTCCCGGACGGCACGCCGGTATTTGGACAGGTGTCGTTCACCGCGCCTGCCAACGCTGGGGGTGGCGTGCCTCAGAATACGTACAACATTGTCGGCCGCGTCGATTACGGGCTCAGCGCAAAGACGCAGATGTTTTTCCGATATGTGAACTACGATGAGGTCGATGAATCCGGCGGCATCTTCGCCTCACCCTATCCGCAGTACAATGTCGGCCAGACGTTTCAAGACACCGCATATCTCCTGAGTGCTTCTCACATCTTCAATCCGAGCGTCATCACCAGCACCAAGCTGAGCTTCAGCCGCCTGAATTCCTTTCAGACTTATGACACCAAGCTGCAGAACACCCCGGTTCTCATCACGTCGGTGAATGCACAAGTTCCTGGAACCTCCACCTTTATCCAGTTGCCGGGCTTCTTCGATGAGAATCCCGCTGTCGGCGGCCTGCCTTTTGGCGGACCACAGAACACCATTCAATGGAATCAGGACCTCAATTGGACCAAGGGAAATCACTCGATGCAGTTTGGCGGCCAGCTCCTCTACATCCAGGACAACCAGGCCTATGGTGCATTCGCGCAGGCTACCGAGCAATTGGGAGCCACCGCTGCTGCCGGCATACAGAATCTTGTCGACGGCGTTCTCACAAACTTTCAAGCTGCAGTCAATGCCGCCGGCAGCCTTCCTTGCGTTAGAAACCCGTATACCGGCGCGCTGACTCAGACAGCCGGCTGCTCAATCAACCTGCCCGCGACGTCGCCTTCTTTTGCCCGCAGCGATCGCTTCCATGACTGGGCCGCCTACGGCCAGGACTCGTACAGAATGATGCCGAAGCTCACCCTGAACTTAGGTGTTCGCTACGAGTACTACGGCGTGCAGCACAACAACAATCGGAACCTTGACTCAAACTACTACTACGGTCCGGGTTCGGACTACTACCAGCAAATTCGCAGCGGACAGGTATTCACAACCCCGGATAGTCCAATTGGCGGGCTATGGAAGCCGCAGTACGGTACAGTGTCGCCCCGCGTCGGGTTCGCCTATGACCTATTCGGGAATGGCAGGACCTCCCTTCGAGGCGGATACGGCATCAGCTATGAGCGCAACTTTGGAAATGTCACCTTTAACGTGATTCAAAATCCGCCAAGTTATGCCGTCATTGTGCTGAATGGAACCCCTGTAACCAGTTCCAATACTGGTCCGCTGTCTGGCACCTCAGGCAGCGTGCCCCTTCCTCCCACCAGCCTGCGCAACGTAGACGAGAACATCCGCACCGCACAGACGCAGTTCTACAGCATGGCGCTGGAACATCAGCTGGCGACGAACACAATGCTGTCGATTCAATATGCGGGCGCACGCGGAATCCATCTCTATGACATCAAGAACATTAACGGCCTGGGGAGCGGGAACGTTTTTGCCGGTGATCCACTCAGCGATGGAAATGGCAATGTGGGTCTGACCCGCCTGAACAACCAATACTCAAACATCAACAATCGCGGTTCAAACGGCGACTCTTACTACCAGGCGATGAATATTCAGTTCCAGGCTACCAACCTGTATCACTCATCCTTCAGCGTGGTGGCCAACTACACGCTCGCCCATGCAACTGATGAATTGAGCACAGCGTTCTCTGAGACTAACAACGCGTTCTTCCTTCTTGGTTACATGAATCCTTTCCATCCCTCCCTCGATTACGGCAATGGCGATCTCGACATACGGCATCGGCTCGTTATCGCGCCCATCTACAGCACGCCATTTTTTGCCAACGGCCATGGCGCAGTGAAGCAGGCACTTTTCGGCTGGCAGATATCCGGCATCTACTCAGTCCGTACCGGAACACCATTCCCGTATTTCGACAGCACCAACGATTCCCAGGCAGGACAGGGTTATAACGTCCCCCGCTATACGCCTGCCACGCCCATCTCCAACCACACCTTCAAGTCAACAAATGGAGCAGATGGCGGAGGACAAAATGCGTACGTTATCGGCAACCTCCCGGCGGCAGTTTCATTCACGAATCCGAACCTCGCCATACCCGGTTTCCCGGACGGCATCTCTGACTGGGGCCCCTATCCTGCGAACATGACAGCGCGCAATTCATTTCGCGGCCCCGGCGCGTGGAATCTCGACGCTGCGGTCAGCAAGACGTTTCCGATTCACGAACGTATGAATCTTCTTTTCCGTGCGGAAGGGTTTGACGTTTTCAATCACCACAACCTCTACATTCAGGAGAGTCTGGACGACGTCGCAAACACCGGCTATGGAGCTCCGCTTCCCATCACTGCATCGAAAGGCGGCATCGGCAACAACGGTGGCGCCAACGACGAGCGCCGGTTTGGTCAGTTCTCCCTGTCGATCAACTTCTAATCGAATAGGGCCACTCTATTGCCGTTGAGGAACGGTCATTGGAGTGGCCCAAGTCGCCGCAAAACGATCTTTCAGCAATGGCCGACCTGTGAGTTGATGCCAAATCTCCCATGCGTACGCTGCAGGGAGATTTACTTTGCCTGCCCGTTGCTGAGTTAGTTGCAGAATTGCCGTCATTCGTCACAAAATGCATCCCAAACACACCCTCAGCTGCGGAACCTATCAATAAGGCGCTGCGTAGCGTCTGAAAGGTGCACAACGCTGCTCCTGCCCTGCGCCGCCCGGAGGATCGACCGTGACTTCCTTCTTCAGCCAACTCAAGCAAATTGTGCGCAGGCTATGGCGCGCACCCGTCTTCACCGTGATCACGCTGATTACGCTTGCCGCTGGTGTGGGCGCCAACATCGCAGTGTTCAGCGTTGTAGAGGGTGTCCTGTTGAAGCCGCTGCCCTACCCGCATCCCGAATCATTGGTGGGGGTCTGGCACACGGCCCCGGGACTGAATATCGATGACGTGAATATGGCGCCGTCCAACTACTTTATTTATCGCGAGCAGAACCGGACATTTGAAGACATCGGGATCTACCAGGGAGACTCGGTCAGCGTTACCGGGCAGGGCAACCCCGAACAGGTGCAGGCGCTCGATGTGACCGATGGCGTTCTTCCGATTCTCGGCCTCACGCCGTTTCTGGGCCGCTGGTTCAATCGCGCCGATGATAGCCCGGGCGGCCCAGACACGTTGATGCTCAGCTATGACTATTGGCAGAGCCGATTCGGCGCCGATCGGTCCATCGTGGGACGAACCATTCGGGTCGACGGCAAAGCGCGCCAGGTCATCGGTGTGATGCCCAGGGAATTCCGCTTTCTCGATTGGGAGCAGCCCTCCATCTTCTTGCCTCTTCGTCTCGATCGAGGCAAAACCACGCTCGGCCAGTTCAGTTATGAAGGCGTTGCCCGGTTGCGGCCAGGAGTCACTTTGCAGGCGGCGAACGCCGACGTGGCGCGGTTGTGGCCCATTGTCCTCAGCAGCTTTCCCGCTCCCCCGGGATTCAGTATCGACCTCTTCCAAAAGGCGCGCATAGGGCCAAATGTTCGGCCGCTCACCCAGGATGTGATCGGCGACGTGGGCAAGCTGCTTTGGGTGCTGATGGGCAGCATTGGAGTCGTGTTGTTGATTGCCTGCGCCAACGTTGCAAACCTGCTGCTGGTGCGTGCCGAAGGGCGCCACCAGGAACTGTCGGTGTGTGCGGCCCTTGGGGCAAGTCCGTGGCGGATCGCCAAGCAATTTCTGATGGAGAGCGCAGTGCTGGGTGTGTCGGGCAGCGCGTTGGGGCTCGTGCTCGCCTGGGGCGCCCTGCGCCTGTTGATCGCGCTCGGTCCCGCCAGCCTGCCACGACTGCACGACATCGGAATCGACCTGAACGTCCTGGTCTTCACGCTGGGCGTGGCACTGTTCTGCAGTCTGCTCTTCGGTTCAATTCCCGCACTAAGATATGCCGGCACGCTGACGGGAACGGGTCTGCGCGGGAGCCGGACAACAAGCCAGGGCCGCGAGCGCCATCGCACGCGTAACACTCTGGTCGTGATCCAGGTAAGCCTCGCGTTCGTCCTGTTGATCTGCTCGGGGTTGATGATCCGAACCTTCCGCGCACTTATCCACGTCGATGCCGGATACGATACGGCCGCGAAAATCCAAACCGTGCGGCTCGGCATTCCCGAAGCGGACGTGCCAAAAGACGACGATGTTCTTCGCATGCAGCAGGCCATCGCCCAGAAGATCGCCGCAGTTCCGGGTGTCGAATCGGTAAGCTTCGGCGGCTCAGTTCCCATGGATGGAAACGGGTGGCATGACCCGGTGTATGCGCAGGACAGAAGCTATGCTGGCAACGCAATGCCGCCATTGCGCGAATTCGTCTTCGGTGCCCCGGGCTTTCTGAAGACCCTTGGCATCCCCTTGGTTGCGGGGCGGGACTTCACATGGGACGAGGCTTTCCAGAAGTTGCCCGTAGGTATCGTCAGCGAGAACTTCGCGCGCGAATACTGGGGTACTCCGGCCAATGCGCTCGGCAAACATATTAGGGTGAGCACCAAGGATGATTGGCGCGAGATCGTCGGGGTCATAGGCGATGTGCACCACGATGGCATGGGCAAGGATGCGCCAACGGTCGCCTATTGGCCCACGTTGCTCTCTCACTTCGAGAGCGACATGTTCAACGTCAGGCGCTTCGTGGTATTTGCGATTCGCACTCCGCGTGCTGGTTCCGAAAGCCTGCTGAAGGATGTGCGCCAGGCGGTCTGGTCGGTGGATGCGAACCTTCCCCTCACGAGCCTGCACACCCAGGATTACTACTACCAGAAGTCGATCTCGCGGACCTCCTTTACCCTGGTGATGCTGGCGATTGCAGCCGCCATCGCTTTGCTGCTGGGAATCGTGGGCCTCTACGGCGTGATTGCGTATTCAGCATCGCAGCGCACGCGCGAGATCGGCATTCGCATTGCGCTTGGAGCGCAACGTAACACCATTACCACGATGTTTGTGCGTCAGGGACTGGCGCTTGCCGGGGGCGGCATAGGGTGCGGATTGCTGCTCGCGTTCGCAGCGACCAGGTTCCTGAAGTCACTGCTCTTCCACGTGAGCCCCGTGGATCCCGTCACATACGTGCTGGCGTGTATCTCTTTGTGCGGAGCGGCCTGTCTAGCCAGCTACATCCCCTCGAGACGGACGTCGAGGGTGAATCCCGTGGACGCATTGCGCGCGGAATAGGGATGTTACGGCTTGCGAAACGTGAGGCAGTACAACTTGCCACCGCAGATTTCCTTCGCCGTAATGTTCTTCATCTCGCTGGGAACGAGATCAACGGGGCACTTCACCTTTTCAGTTCCCGGTCCAAAACCATTTCGAACCACCGGCGTTCGCTGGTAGTTTTCGCGGATGGTCCTTTCGGTCTCGTCGACAATCACGATCTTGGTACCGGATTTGGCCACCCAGATCATCTCCTTGATCGCCCGAACCTTGTCTGTAAAAAAGTTGATGCCGCCCACGTGGAAGACGCAATCGAATGCCTCAACCTTGAAGGGAAGGCGCTCGGCCTCCGCCTGGAAGATGTGCGCCTGCCGCTTCCACTTGAGCAGGTTGCGCTGGCACTTCTTCAGCATTCCCCAGGAGATGTCGACGCCGTAGAAGTCAATGTCCTGGGGCAGAAAACGCAGATTCGCGCCCGTTCCCACTGAAGTCTCAAGCACTCGGGCGTTTGGCCTCAACTCCAGTTCGCTGATGAAATCGAGCCGGTAGTTCGGCTTGCGCGTGAACCAGTGATAGAGCCGCTCGGCCAGATCGTAGCCAGGCGCAATCCGATCGTAGAGTAACTGGTATTTCAGATTTGAACCCGTCACCGTGCTGACAAACAGAGGGATGCCCTCTCGGATCGGGTATATGCGGCCGGTTGCCGTGTTGCGCAGGTTATGGCCGGACATCTCCAGCGCGAAGCGCGTGTCCGGATCGCAAAGTAAAGATAAGGCGTTGTCTTCCATCGCACGGCGGGCGCACACACGCCGCCTTGCAGCAAGAATACGCCGCTGGCAAGGTCACTCTTCCGCCACAAAGGTAACCAGAATCCCACCCGTAATCCCCACTGCTACAATCGGAAAGACGATTTGGCCCCGATTTTGACCCGAAATATGAGTCCCCCGCCCGCCCCATCCATGCCTCTGCGCCTGTTCAATACCCTTTCCGGACAAGTGGACGAGCTTGTCCCCATGGACGGGAAGGAACTACGCATGTACGCATGCGGACCCACGGTCTACGACTACGGGCATATCGGCAATTTCAGAACCTTCCTTGAAATCGACGTTTTGCGCCGCTTTCTGAAGCTGACGGGAATGCCGATGCGCCACGTCATGAACATCACCGACGTCGACGACAAGATCATCCGCAACGCCGCCGCGGCTGGGGTGCCCATCGGCGAATACACACCGAAATATGTCGATGCGTTTTTCGAGGATCTGGAAGCACTCGGAGTGGAGCGGCCCGAGATCATTGCCCGGGCTACCGAGAACATCCCCCGCATGGTCGAGCTGATTGAGAAACTGGCCGCCGCCGGTGCTGCTTATCGTACCGACGATGGCTCCTGGTACTTTCGCCTGAAATCATTCCCCGAGTACGGCAAGCTCAGCAAAAAGGACCTGAGCGGGATGGAAGACGGCGCTCGCGTGGACGTGGACGAATACGAGAAGGATTCAGCTCGCGACTTCGCGCTTTGGAAAGCATCGAAGCCCGGCGAGACATCGTGGGACACGCCGATCGGGCGCGGCCGACCCGGCTGGCACATCGAGTGCTCGGCCATGTCGATGAACTTCCTCGGCGACAGCTTCGATTTGCATGCCGGCGGCGAAGACCTGATGTTTCCGCACCATGAGAACGAGATTGCGCAGAGCGAAAGCGTCACGCACAAGCCGCTGGCGCATCACTGGATGCACGTGCGGTTTCTCCTGGTGGACGGACGCAAGATGTCGAAGAGCGAGGGAAACTTCTATACTCTTCGCGACTTGCTGTTGAAAGGCTACAAGGCTTCGGCGATCCGACTGGCATTAATCTCGGTGCCCTACCGCCATCAGCTTAACTTCACGTTCGATGGACTTGTAGATGCGACGGCCGCGATTGACCGCTTGCGCACATTCCACTCCCGCCTGGTAAAGAGCGCTTTTCCTGCCGGCGAAAATCCCGAGATTCAAGCCGCAGCGAAGAAGGCTCACGAGGAATACATGGCCGCGCTCGCCAATGATCTCAACACCGCGGAGGCGCGCGCACCAATCTTCGACCTCATCCGTCTTTCCAATACGGCGATGGACCAGGGCAAGTTTTACCAGGCCGATCGCGGTGCGGTGCAAGAGGTACTTGCCAATTTTGATGCGGTTTTCGCGGTCATCGAAGATCGCGATACAGAGCCGACGCGGCGCGCCATTGCCTGGGCCGAGAAGGAAGGCCGCATCGCCGATGTTGCACCGGAACTGCTTGCGCAGCAGTCGCTGACAGATGATGCCATCGACGCGCTGCTGGCGGAGCGCGACCAAGCGAAGAAGCGCCGCGACTTTGCGCGCGCCGATCAGATACGCAAAGAGCTGACGGAAAAAGGCATCATCATCGAAGATTCGAAAGATGGCGTACGCTGGAAAAGGAAATGACGCTGCCCCGCGAATTCCGGCACAAGGGAGGACTTCCTCACGTGGAAGCCAATGAAGTACAGGAATTAAAAGAACACGCTGAACACGGATCAAGCGAATCCGGCTTGCGACCGGTTGCCTTTACGATGAGCGTCCTGGCTGTGATGGTGGCCGTAATGACGGTGCTCGGGCATCGCACCCACACCGAAGCCGTGCTCGACCAGAACAGGGCGACGGACAGGTGGAATGAATATCAGGCCCACAAGATTCGCTCGAATGACACCGCGCTGATGTCCGACTTGCTGAGCGTAGTCACTGTGACCGACAAAAATGCCGCTGACAAGCTCGCCAAATCCTACGCCGATCATCAGGGCAAATGGGCGGATGACCTGAAGAAATCGATGGATGAGGCGGTCGCCCTTGAAGCGGAAGTGAAGAACGCTGAAATACGCGCTGCTCGCTTTGATCTCTCCGAGGCATTGCTCGAGATCGGGCTCGTCATCACCTCAGTCACGCTGCTCACGCGCAGCCGCAGATACTGGTATCTCGGCATCGGTTTCGCGGTCTGTGGCATCGCTTCGGCGATCTCGGTGCTCATGCTGAAGTGACAACACCATCCTGGCGTTGAGTAACGCAGCCTCAGGCATCGTGGTAGACTTGCCGCGAAATGACTGTTCGCAATTTTGTACCTATACTTCTTCTGATTGCCGCGCCTTTGCTCGCGCAGGCGCCTGCCGTTTCCTCTCTTTCCAATCAGGACTTCGGTTTCACCTATCACCTCCCGGCCGGTTGGGATCCGATCGACACGCAAGCGACACTTCCTGAAGTGAAGAAGCGCCAAATGGAAACCGCGAAGACCGAAGATGAGAAAAAAGAGATCGCCTGCGTTCAGATTCCCATCAGCGCCCGCCGCGGAGCACCTCCATCTTTTCTTGCGGCCATGGCGTTGCCCTTCGATTGCTTTGGGCAGATCATGACGGAGAAGGACTTGCCTGGCTTCGCAGAAGGAAGCTCCGAAGGCCCCAGGGCAATCTTCGACTTTGCCGATCCCGTTTATGGGTCCTACTCCATGGGCAGTCACCACATCTGGATCGAACGCGCCAAGGGAAATCCCAAGGGCCACCCAGAAATGCCATACACCCTGGAAATCGCATGCAGTCTGCTGAAGAAGGCCGCCGTATGCTGGATGACCGTGGCTGGAGATGATCAGTCGCTGAAGGAATTTGAAGGAGGCGCGATCACCCTGGATGGAGACTTCTTTCCAGAGCTTGTTCCTGCAACTGCATTCGAAAAGAAGCCGGCGTCATAGAAAAGCACGGCACCCACCGGTTTGACGCGTTCAACTGACATGAACCACTGGGCGGTGAGAGATGTCCGGCACAGCCTTGCGTAGAACCTCATGCGTGAGCGGGGCGGCGTCTCCCTCGCCGAGGAAGAGAAAGCGGAAGATATTCGCCACCGGATTGCCCTCTTTCCACTTGAAATAGATGTGCGGGACCTGGCCGGTGATCTTCTCGATCTGAATGAGCAAAGCTGCGATGGAATTCGACACCATCGGACTTCGTGCGTGAAGAACGCAATGCCCCCCAACCCGCTTGCCCTCGACAGAGAGATGCTGATTAAACTCCGAAGCGTCTGTTCGCTCCACCTCCAGGAAAACGATTGGCGCGTGTGCGGGAAGTCCGTGGAACTTCCGCACAAGGCCTTCAATATGGTTGAGATCTTCGGGGGTCGCAACACCCTTGGGCCGGCGCGGAATGATCCGAAGCGGCTGGCCGGTAGCGGAGTGGATAATGCTGAGTGCCTCGTCTGAGAACTGGACGCCAGTGATGCGGAGTTCAGTGGAGCGCGTGGCGCGCGAGACAAATGAAACGAACATGATGGTTGCGATGAAGATGCAGGAAATCTTCAGACCTTCCGGCCGCTCCCAGATGTTCATTCCTGTCGTGTAAATAAAAATCAGCGCCACCAGCATCGAGGCCCAGCGCAGGCGCGAATGCCACATCGAGAGGGTCACGGCGCAGGCTGCCGACGTGATGAGTACCAGCACTCCCGTCGCATACGCCCCTCCCTGCGCATCCACATTGGCGTGAAATCGAAACGTAACAAAGAAAGCCACGCCCATGAAAACCAGCACCAGCGGCCGTGCTGCGCGTGCCCATTCAGGCGCCATACCAAAGCGGGGCAGATAGCGCGGAATCAGGTTCAGCAGACCGGCCATTGCCGATGCACCGGCAAACGCAAGAATCAGGATGGTGCTGATGTCATACGCAGATCCGAAAGCGCTGCCGAAGTATTGATGCGCGAGATATGCCATGGCGCGGCCGTTCGCGTCGCCTCCATCTGCAAAGGCCTGCGCAGGAATCAAAACAGTGGTCACAAAGCTGGTGGCAATGAGAAAAACGCTCATGATGCCCGCGGCGGTGGTGAGCAGCTTCTTGGTATTGCGAATGCGCGCCTCGAGGTCAGCGCCGGCAATCAGCGGCATCACCGCCACTCCGGTCTCAAAGCCGGATAGACCGAGAGCGAGACGAGGAAAAAGGAGCAGGCAAACGGCCACGATTTTGAGCCAATGGGGATCTTGCTTAAAGATCGCGAGCTTCCATTGCGCAACGATTTCCGGATGATGCAGAATCACCATCGCTGCTCTTACGGTGACAATCGCATTCAAGACAAGATAGGCAGCGACGAGTACAACGGCGATACCGATGGCTTCTTTGAAGCCTTTCAGAAATATCGCGCCCAGAATTGCAAGCAGAAGCAGCGTGACGAGCATCTGGCTCGAAAGCCACTTTGGCGCAAAAGGGTTGTGAACGAAGTGTGCCGCTGCGTCCGCCGCCGACAGAGTCATGGTGATGATGAAATCGGTGGTCGCGAATCCCAGCAAGGCTAGGACAAACAGCTTGCCACCCCACTCTGGAAACAGCCGCTCCAGCATGGCGATGCTACCCTGGCCATTGGGGCTGGCCTGGGCAACAAGCCTATAGAGTGGCAGCGCTGCAAACAGCGTGACCAGAACCAGCACCAGCGTGGCAAACGGAGAAAGTACGCCGGCAGCGAGAAACGCGATACCCGGCTGGTAACCCAGGGTGGAAAAGTAATCCACGCCCGTGAGGCACATGACGCTCCACCAAGGGTGCACCGGCTCAGCCGGTCCGTGCACTCCTTTGGGGAGTCGCAGATCGGCCAGCAGCCAGTTTGCCAAACGCAGCTTTGTCATCCGATCCGGTTACCTTCCCCGCCAGTCGTCAAGTTCAATTGGATGCTGACATTGCTAACAGGCACAGTTGTAAATTAAATGGTTGCAGCGGGAAACGGGATATTCAAGACAACCCAATCCCCAACGCCCTATCGCGAATCCGATGGAAAGCCGCTGTCTGCCCGTGCTATGCTGCGACCAGCGGGGGCTCCATGCCAAGGCAATTTTCAAGCGCTCTGCAGCCGATTCCAGCTACGAAACGCTGGTCGCGGGCGCGCGCGCGGAGCATCTGCCCTCGGCGCCATCTGCGCATTCTGCCCACCCGCACACGACCTAGTCTCTTCGGCGGCGATTAGTTCAGGACCGCCGAAGGCCCTCGCCTGCTCTCGTGGAAATCACAAATCCATGAAACAGAAACGCCCCATTCCAATCGGGGTCGCGGCTTTGCCTCATCCGGCACCGCCCAAACGAAACTGACGAGGAGACTAGAGATGAATAAACAAGAATTACATGCCAGGTTTGGACCAAAGCTTGTAGGTTCTCTGCCAGGCCCCAAGGCCAAAGCCGCCGTTGAGGCGGACGATCGCCTGATCTCGCCCAGCTACACGCGCTCCTATCCGCTGGTTGCAAAGCGCGGTCGCGGTATTCGCGTGGAAGATGTGGACGGCAACGAATTCATCGACTTTGCTGCGGGCATCGCCGTCACTTCTACCGGCCACTGTCATCCCCAGGTCGTCGCAGCAATTCAAAAGCAGGCCGCTGAACTCATTCACATTTCGGGTACCGACTTCTACAACGAGCCACTCACAGATCTCGCCGAAAAGCTTTCGGCTGTGGCGCCAATGCCGGGACCGCATCGCTTCTTCTATGGCAACTCCGGCGCCGAAGCGATCGAGTGCGCGCTGAAGCTGGCGCGGTATCACACCGGACGCCAGCACATTATCGCGTTCCTCGGCGCCTTTCACGGCCGCACCATGGGTGCGCTCTCGCTGACCGCCTCAAAGCCGCAGCAGAAGCGCCGCTTTTCGCCTCTCGTTCCCGGTGTAACGCACGTGCGCTATCCCTATGCCTATCGCGGATGCACGGGCGGACCCCAGGAGGAGGAAGCCTTCAGCCTGGGCTGCGCGCGCTACATCGAAGAGAAGCTTTTCAAGACGATTTTGCCTCCTGAAGAGGTGGCGGCGATTTTTGTCGAGCCAATCCAGGGAGAGGGCGGCTACGTGGTTGCGCCTGATAATTTCCTGCGCGAACTGCGCGGCATCTGCGATCGCCACGGAATTCTGCTGGTTGTTGACGAAGTGCAGTCGGGTGCGGGTCGCACTGGCAAGTGGTGGGCGATTGAGCACTCGGGCGTGCAGCCGGATATCGTCTGCATGGCCAAGGGCATCGCCAGCGGCATGCCGCTCGGCGTGTGCATGAGCCGCGCGGAGATTATGGACTGGGTTCCCGGTTCGCATGCGTCGACGTTTGGCGGCAATCCAGTCTCGATTGCAGCGGCGCTGGCCACAATTGACATTCTGGAACAGGGGGCCATCGACAACGCAGCGAAAGTCGGCGGCAAAATGCTGGAACGGCTGCACGGATGGAAGAACACGCATGCCCTCGTCGGCGACGTCCGCGGGCGTGGCTTGATGATCGGCGTCGAATTGGTGAAAGACAAGACGACGCGCGAGCCCGCACCAGCTCTGCGGAACCGCGTTGAAACTCTGTGCTTCGAAAAGGGCCTCATGATCCTGGGCTGCGGCGAAACTTCGATCCGCCTTTGTCCTCCGCTCGTCGTTACCGAAGACGAAGCCACCGTCGCTCTCGACATTCTTGAAGACTGTTTGACGCAGGTTGAAAAAGAGTCTGGCGCAACGCGCGAATTGGCAAGTGTCAACGGATAATCGTTGCAAACCTGCGATCGTCTGATGCAACAACGTCTGGGTGCCCCATCCATGCGACATCTTTTCGTCGCGTGGGTGGGAAAGCTCGGTGCCCCACGTCCCGCTTCCGGGACATGGGATACCACCAATCACGGCAATCTCTTCAATTGCGGTTGAACGCAACCACTGCACCCAGGCGCAGCCACTGAATTTGTACTTGGGAGGAAGCGGCAGCCTTCAGACTGCTGAAATCATGCGCCGAAAGCCATTGGCCTTTAGGCTCGGACGATACATGTCCGGATTCCCCACCATAAAACCGAAATACAGATTGAGAATTCAGTCAAGGTTGCGCTTTCGGCTACAGAGAAGGCCGTGATAAGGTCCCCGTAGCAGATTCTTCTGCCAAAGAGAGACCGATGCAGAGACGCACTTTCGTCAGCATGGCGACGGGCGCGACAATGGCCTTCGCTTTGAAACCTGGCGTTCTTGCCAGTGAGCAGGAACCAGAACATCCAGTTCCCTATCCCGATCCGGCAGTAGAAGTTGTTGATCCCCGGTTCGCGAAATATCACATCATCAGCGCGGCGGTAGAGCGCTTGTTTACAGGTGCGCGCTGGACAGAAGGTCCGGTGTGGATTGGCGACGGTGGATACCTTATCTTTAGCGACATTCCCAACAACCGTATGCTCCGATGGCTGGAGGAAACGGGAGAGGTCACTGTATTCCGCAGCCCCTCGAATTACAGCAATGGCAATAGCCGTGACCGGGTGGGGAGGCTGCTCACTTGCGAGCACGACACACGCCGCGTGACGCGGACCGAATATGACGGCACCGTCTCAGTGCTGATGGACAGCTTTCAAGGCAAGAAGCTCAACGCTCCGAACGACCTGGTGGTCCACTCCGATGGGGCCATCTGGTTTAGCGATCCTGGCTATGGCATCATGTCGAATTACGAAGGCCACAAAGCTGCATTCGAACTCCCGGCCAACGTTTACCGGCTCGACCCGACAACGCGCATGGCAACAGTTGTGGCCAGCGATCTGGAGAAACCCAACGGACTGTGCTTCTCTCCCGACGAGAAACTGCTTTACATTGTGGATAGCGCAGTTCCAAAGCACCCGGATGCTCCGATCCCGATTCGGGTGTATGACGTTGTGGATGGCGCGAGGCTGACGAACGGGCGCATGTTCGTAAACATGTCGCCGGGTACTTCCGATGGCATTCGCTGCGATGTGGACGGCAACGTTTGGTCCGCTGCCGGGTGGGCCGGGAAAGACTTTAATGGGGTGCATGTCTTCGCCCCCGACGGCACCCTCATCGGAAAGATTCATCTTCCTGAAACGTGCGCCAATCTCTGTTTCGGTGGCACTAAGAGAAACCGCTTGTTCATGACTGCGAGCCAGTCTCTTTACGCCCTTTATGTCGGGACAGAAGGCGTCCGGATGGCTTGATGCGAAGATTTGTCCAGAGTTACTGACCACTCATTCCTTCATTCCGGGCGGGTCACCGTCCACCTTCCGTTACGTAACTGAAGAGTAGCCCACAATCCAACCACGACTCGGAGAATGACCTCAATGAGCGATTTAGCCTGTTAGCGCGAATTGAGAGCACAACTTGGAGCGCTAACCTGTGGTTTTCCCGGATGCGTCGTCCAGACTCAGTAGTCAACTTCCGGACAGAGAACGTGTGCGGCCTCGTCTGCGGGTAACGTGACCGCACAATCGCCGTACCTTGTAACACAAATGGCGAATCGTTTTCGACCTGATCACTCAGTCATCGTCGCGGTCATCATCCCAGTCATCATCCTGCACCGGACGCAGGTTGTGCTTGTAGACTGCTTTGCCGACAATGAGCCCCAGCAGCGCTCCTGCGTCCTGGTCGGTTCGAAAATGGATCCCGCCGTAAACACGAGCGTCGCTGATGTCGTCGGTAATCTGCCTGAACGAGGTGTATTGCAGGACGATGGTGGGCACGGCGGGGTTTGACAGCGTCATCGAATGTCCAGCTTCGCCGTAGAGACGTCTCATGACCGCCGCTGCTGCATTGGCTGCGCTGCCGTGGTTTGAGGGATAACTCGGGAAACAGGGGGTCACGATGAAGGGCAGCCAGTCCGGATCGGGGTCGGTTTTCCGGTTGCTGTCCGTGTCACCCGCACGGATCGCGGTTTCGGGGCGCCAGAAGTTGTAGTGGTATTTATTGAAGAACGCTGCGACCAGGCTGTCGTTGATCGCCATGTTGATCAGGGCCAGAGCTCGGGCATTCTCAGACAGCGTACGTCGCTGTTCCTGCGCGATCTGCCTTGCGGCCTGGTTGAATGCCTGAGTTGGTGAGGTTGCCGCGTAGTAGGTCGCGACATCTGACCGATCTGGTGGCCTCTCGGTGCTGTCGAGGCTTCCCACCGTCATCACCTCGTTGTACGTCTTCGCGTATTTGTTACTCGCAAGCGCTGGCGGAGGACCGAGGAGAAACTCCCTCGCGCTCCGGATACCGAACGGGGTTACGTTCCGCCATTGAAATGCGATTCCGGAGGCGATTCCATTCACCTTTGGACAACTCGGCGTGGCCTGCCATTCGCCGGGAACAGGCGGACCGGGTGTCTTGAACTGCGCAGGCGACGACCCGTCGTTGGCGCGAAGAGCGATCAGTGCCATGGCTGCGGCATCGCCCGTTGCTATGCCGTCAATCTTGGCCTGGCCGTCCGGTATCAAAGCCAGCGAGTTCGCGAGGGCTGCGTCGAGATTCGAAGCGCTCGCCGGGAAGTAGGTTCTGAGCACCCGATAGCTGGCCTGGACAGCTGCTGCGTCGGCTGAGGCGCCGTGGGGCGCGACGATACTCCCAAGATACGGTCGATAGTCGCCGGTGATAGCGTTGACGGCTTCAAAGACAGCGACCTGCACAATCGCTGCAAACCGCGCCTGGGCGAACGGGTTCTGGCCGTTCGCAACGGCTGTGTCTACCGCAATTACGTTCCAGTCCAGGACGGAATCGGCTTTTGCCACGGCAGGCCCGAACAGCAGAGTCGCCATCAGCATGCACAGACCAAAAGTCCTCTTCCCCGCGCCACGATACATACTCTTCATTGTGCCTCCCCGAATTCTCACTGCCTCTTGGTCAGTGATGAGCGTCATTCTTCCGGTAGAGGGCATGGTTGTCCATACCGAAGCGCATGTCGGGACGTTATGTTTTGTGTCGCGCTAAGCGCAAGCATTAGCGGCTCTTAAACCCCATGTTGTGGAATTGGTGTAAGATCGTGGCACTTCGGAAGGCGGCGCATGCCCTCCCAGCCGGTTGGACTCCAGGAATCTATCCTCTTCGGCGAAGACTTCGAGCTCGATCTTCGGCCTCGCAGGCTGCGCCGCGGCGGGCGTGTGCTGAAGCTGGAGCGCATCCCGCTGGACATTCTTCTTCTGCTGCTCGAGCACCCGGGCGAGATTGTGACTCGAGAGGAAATCGTGGCCAGGGTATGGGGAACCGATGTCTTTCTGGACACGGACAACAGCATCCGGGGCGCAATCCGCAAGATTCGACAAGTTCTGAAAGACGACCCCGAGCAGCCGAGATTCATACAGACCGTAACCGGACGGGGATATAGGTTCATCGCGCCTGTTGTTTCTCCCGGAGAAGAAGGCTCCGCTGAGTTGATCGGACTTGAAGGACCAGTTGCTCGCACAGACGCTCAGAGAGCTATTTTGGAGCCCGCGGATGGTCGGCAAGACAATGGGCTGCACGTGGGCGACGAACCAGAGCCGGCAGCGGCAGAGTTCCCAATCGCCGAAGGCGCGCCAGTACTAGGGCATCGTCGTTCTCGCACGTGGCTTCTGGTTGGCATGGCTGCGCTGGCGCTTCTTGGTCTCGTGGCGCTCCCCGCATGGTGGCGCTGGCGAGCGAGAGTGGCCGCCGCTTCCCAGCCCAAGACAGTGCTGGCAGTACTGCCGTTCGACAATCTGAGCGGAGACGCTGACCAGGAATTCTTCAGCGACGGGCTGACTGACGAGATGATCTCCCAGATCGGAAAGCTGAACAGGGATCGATTAATAGTCATCGCTCGCAGTTCCATCGCGAAGTACAAAGACAGCAAACAGACTGCGAAGGAGATCGGTCGAGAACTGAACGCCGACTATCTTGTTCAAGGCAGTGTTCGAGGTTCGCCGGACCGCGTACGCATCACAGTTGAGTTGATCGATGCCAAAAAACAGACGGACGTCTGGACCGAGAGTTACGACCGCGAGCTAAAAGATGTGCTTGCAGTGCAAGACTCCGTGGTGAGGAGCATCGCAAACGAGATTCACATTGTTCTGGCCGAAGACCAGAAGAGGCGTTTGGCAAGTTCGCGGCAGACCGTGCCCGAAGCATACGTGGAGTATCTGAAAGGCCGCTACTACTGGAACAAGCGAACCGGAGACAGCATAGCAAAGGCGGAGCAATACTTTCAGCAGGCGATTGACCGCGATCCAACCTTCGCCGCGGCTTATTCCGGGCTGGCCGACTGCAACAGCGGACTCGCGTGGCACGGGTTCAAGGCCCCGGCGGACTCGCTCCCGAAAGCTTACGCAGCCGCTCGCAAGGCAATTGAAATCGATCCGGAATCGGCTGAAGCCCACGCCTCGCTGGGACTGGTGCTGAGCCATCGATGGGAGTGGGCCGGAGCAGAAGCCGAGTTCAGGCGCGCCCTGGAACTGGATCCTCAATACGCGAACGCGCATCACTGGTATGGAGACTATCTTTCGATTAGGGGCCGCCATGACCAGGCACTCGCGGAGGCGCGACATGCTTTGGCACTCGATCCTCTGAACCTGACGATCAGTACATGGGTAGGACTTCGCTACTACATGGCGCGCAACTATTTCGCCGCAATCCAGCAGAATCGCGATTCTGTTGAGATGGACCCGAATTTTGCAACTGCGCACCTTGTTCTCGGAGAGGACTATGTGCAGGTAGGCATGCACAACGAAGCAGTGAACGAGCTGAAAAGGGCGGCGAGTTTGTCTGGAGACAGCCCATTGTATACGGCCCAGGTTGCGATCGCCCTAGCGGCTGCAGGCCGGAATCGCGAAGCACTCCAAATCGCGCACGAATTGGAAGCGAACGCGAAGAAGCGTTACGTCTCGCCGTATGCCCTGGCTCAGATTTTCGCAGCGCTGAAGATGGATCGGGAGACATTCACGTGGCTGGAGGCCGCATGGAGCGATCATGCTGTCTGGATGGGGTATCTCGCCGTAGACCCGATTTTTGACCGCTATCGTTCCGATGCGCGTTTTCAGGAACTGCTCGGGCGCGTAGGCCTGCCTTGACTCAGCTACGGCTGTCTTAGAGAACCGCCAGCATGTTCGCGGTAGACGGGCGGTGAATGAGTGTCTCGATCGGCGATGTGCTCACTGACCTAGATTCGTACCTTTCAATTCGGCTTCTCGAGCGTCTTCTGTGGCTTAGCCTAAGTTCCGGGCGAGTCACCGCCAACTCGGTAGTTATAAATTGAGCCACATTCCGCGGCCCATCCCAGCTCTAAATCACATACAACCTTGAAAGCCGCAAACCTTGCCGTTCAGCCAACGTTAGTTCTGCTCCCTGCGAGTTGCGCCGACGCTCCATTCCGCCGAGAATAGGTACGCAATGAATCTGCAAAAGATGCGAGTCGGCTGGTTGGAGCGTTCGCTTGCCGGGCTCAATCGGTTCGCGAACAAACGCGGATCGAATGCGATGCCCGCTCATCTCGTCATCGGCATCGAAGGCGAAGACGCGGCGCTGTTCCACCTGCAGCGCAAAGGCTACACCGTCGTTGCCCGCCGCTGGTCATCCGGAGATGTACCCGGCGATGTGGACCTGATTGCGTGGGACGGACCGATGCTCTGCTTCATCGAAGTAAAAACGCGCACCGCTCACGACTTGACTCCAGCCGAAACCGCCGTCGATGAACACAAGCGCAGCGTACTCCGCCGCCTTGCGCGGAGATACGTTCGACAGTTGCCGCAGCAGTCTGCGCCGCCAGTGCGGTTCGATGTGATCAGCGTCTACCAGGTGCCGGGGCACGAGCGGGAGTTCCAGCACTTTGAAGGCTCATTCGGCTGGGGCGAAAGCACACACTTCTAACCGCTGAGTTGCGCCCGCGTTTCGCTGTCAAGTTTCCTTTTCTGACGTGCGGCCCAAGCTCTTCATTCCACTCAGAATTTGGCTCTTCCAACTTTGCAGGTAATTTCCCGGTTCCACCGCACAATGGAGATGTATCGATCAGAAGCAGCATCGCCGGTGATTCCTGACGTCGCCCAGGCGCGGGTCCGTAACTCCCTTGTTTGGGAACATCTACGGCTAACCTCAATGGGAAGAAATATTTGGCGCTAGCCCCCCGCTGCAAGCTCATGAATATAGGAAACTTCCCTAAAGAGACCGGGTAAAGGGTACGTCCACTTCCGACACTAATGCGGCTGATACTTGGGCCGCCGGAGATTCATGAACCAGAACAGCCGGTGCCTTCAACCCTTTGCTTCCTCGAACTCCTCGTGCCACGCCATCTGGATCGCTTCCAGCCGCGACTCGTTCGACTTCGCCGGATCATCCGAGAAGCCTTCGAGTTCGGTCACGTACTTGAGCAGGTCGGTAAACCGTACCATGAGCGGATCGATGTCGGGGAACTTCTCCTGAAGCTGAATCCCGATCTCTTCCGAATCGGTCCACATGATTTCGCGCGGCATCGTTTGCTCCTTGCATTGAGTCGAATTGTTCCGCCCTTTCACCAGCCAAGGTGAGGAGATCGGGCAAGCAGGTTGGCGCTGCTACTTGCCTTCAGCCATGGCCAGCGGCTTGCCTTCCGACGTGTAATTGCGGTTCCACTTTGGAATCTCGACGACATAGTTGCCGGGCTTGGTAATGACGGCCTGGCAGCCAAGCCGCGAATTCAGTTGCTGATCGGCAGCCATGTCCATTCGATCAAGCTCATCGTCGTCGGCTTCGCTGATGCCTTCCTGGTCCTTGATCCATAGGTGGCAGGTGGTGCAGGCGCAGACGCCTCCGCAGGCGTGGTCGAGAAAGATGCCGAAGTTCTCGGCGACGTCGAGGAACGACATCGGCTTGCCGTGATGATCGTAAGGCATGGTGCCGAACTCAAATTCAACCGTCTTACCTTCGGGCATAAAGGTCACGCGAACCAGTTTGTCCGGCGGAATGTTCTGTGTATTTGCTCCACTCATTCGAATTGCCTCCTTGCTACCGTCTAACTCCGCGAACAAGCGCGACGTGCTGCTAACAGTCGCGAAGCGATGCTAACTCCGCTTTTACTTGAACTCGGCGGGTGCCATCGGATGCGGTGCAGTTACTTCTTCGCCTAGTTCCTCGTCAGCGGCGTCCATCGTCTTGCCGCGAATCGCCGTAGTCACTGCGGCTTCCATCATTAACTCAGCAAATCGCCGTGTGGCCAGGTCGAGCGCTGCCGTTGCTTCTCGAATAGAGGCAAGATCATCGCCCTGTTTCACGCTCTGCAGTCTGTTCTGCGCGGCCATGATCGACGCCTGCTCTTCGCCGCGCAATTGCTGCCACGCTGGATTCTCCGGTGCGCGTTCGACGGCCGCAAGTATTGTGTCAGCCTCGTTGCGCGCCTCGATCAAAAGCCGCTTGGCAAAATCTTCCTCTGCATGATCGAACGAATCGAGAATCATGCTTTCAACCTGATCGTCAGTCAATCCATACGTCGGCTTCACTTCAATCTGCGCCGCCTGGCCGCTTCGCTGCTCGCGCGCAGAGACCTGCAAAATGCCGTCGGCATCGATGAGGAACTTGACCTCGATACGCGGCAGGCCAGCACTCATCGGTGGAATGCCCTTGAGGTCGAAACGCGCCAGCGACCGGCAATCAGCCGCGAGTTCGCGCTCGCCCTGAACTACGTGAATTGCAACATTTGTCTGTCCGTCGACGCCGGTGGTGAAATGCTCAGTCGCTGACGCGGGAATCGTGGAGTTGCGCTGGATGATCCTTGCAACCGTTCCACCCAGCGCTTCAATGCCCAGCGAAAGCGGCGTCACGTCCAGCAACAGCATCTCTTCGGTTGTCTTCGA
>NZ_JBARMD010000280.1:0-6614 GCF_049802275.1 Occallatibacter sp.
GAAGGAACTTCAGCCTGCCTGAAAGTTGCTCTCGAACGATCGATGCGGGGCCAAATGGTCCCGCATCGGCGCCTCTGGGGCACATGCTGAACGCAAGAGCCGGTTGAATCCGTTACCATGAGCATTCGGAGACCCGCTCATGGAACGCATGCTGGCTACACCCGCTGACGCTGAAATCATTCTCAAACTGTACGAACTTCGCACCGAGCCACTGATGCGCCAGGCGCGCGCCTGGATGACCGGTGAATTCTGGCCGAATACCGCGGAAGAGTTTTTTGCGGTCGCGCTGAACCCGGCCGATCCTCACAATGCCTTTTTCCGCCAGGTGACCACTTACTGGGAGATGGGGGCGGCCATGGTGCTGCACGGCGCTGTTTCGGCGGAGCTGTTTGTCGACTGCAACGGGGAGGGTTTCTTTCTTCTTGCCAAGTTCGCTCACATCCTGGAACCCATTCGAGAGAAGATGCCCATGTTCATGAACAAGACTTCAGAGCTCATTAACCGCTTTACGGCTGCTGCCGCCCGATATGAGATGGCTCTCAAGAACGTCCAGGCCCGCCGGGGCAAATTTCAGCCGAGTCAAGAATGGCAGGTGCGGTAGTTCATCCTGCCAAATCGTTCTCAAAATGCGGATTGTGCAGCCTGTGCCCGGTGGCGCATGATGGGAGTCAGAAAACAAGTTCCCAAATAAGTTCCCCATGGAGGTTTCACGTGAAGCGCATCATTGCAATGCTGGTTGCAACTGTCGCCTTTGCTGCAGTCGCGGCGAACGCAGCGGATTCTAAAACGATCAACGGCTGGATTTCCGACTCGATGTGCGGAGCCAAACACGCCGGTTCCGGCTCGGAATGCGTGAAGAAGTGCATCGAGGGTGGAATGACTCCAGTATTTGTCGATGAGGGCAAGAAGCAGGTCTGGACCATCGACAATCCGGATGCTGTGAAGAAGTTCTATGGCGACCACGTGACGGTCAAGGCGACTGCGGACTCCGATAAAAAGTCAGTTCACATCGATTCGATCGAAGCGGCCAAGTAGCAACATCATTTCAATAAAACCGGGCGAGCGGGGTTGAAAGATCGTTCGCCTGTTTTCGTCCGCTCCTACCGCGCAATTTCCGCGGGGTACCCCCTCCCATACCCTGTGAGCAAAGTACTTGCTTTCAGCGGGATAGAGAGGGCGTGTCGCCGCAAAATCCTGCTGCAGTTGAACTTACCTGCAGAATCCTCTCAGCAAAGGGGTTAAGTGGCTCGTACAAAGGCGCAGCAACAAGAACCGACTGCGGTTTTAGAATGGGACTCTCGCATACAGGTGTCCATTTCCATATTGCACCGCGCGCTCTAAATTATCTGCAAGAGCCGGGAAAAGATTCTTCTTTTAAAATCAATAATTTGGCATGGGAATTCTCGAAGCAGGGGTTGACGCCGAGGACGAGACACCGGGCTGAGATTCGGTTCAAAAAGATCTAAGTTTTGTAGGCAGAGGAATATAGGGGCGGGCGGGATGACGGATCGAATCCTGCACGCTCGCCACAGAATCCAATCTCTGTTACTGTTCTAACGATTAGCGTTCGCCCGAACAGTAAAGCGAAGTGGCGAAGGCCGGTGCGAAAGATCATGGCAAAAGCAGTCTGGAACGGCAAAGTCGTTGCCGAAAGCGATGTTACCGAAGTCGTCGAGGGGAACGTCTACTTCCCGGAGAACAGCCTGAAGCGGGAGTACTTCCGCCCCAGCAGCACAACATCCACATGCCCCTGGAAGGGCCAGGCGCGCTACATGAGCCTGTATATTGACGGACAGGATAATCCGGATGCGGCGTGGTACTACCCGGACCCCAAGCCTGCTGCCCGAAAGATCAAGGGATACGTGGCTTTCTGGCGAGGAGTTGAAGTAGAAAAGTAGTCTTGCTGGTCGATTTCGGAGCCCGAATGCACGTCCGCTCTGTATTGTTTGCGCCATTTCTGGCGCTCGCGCTGGTGGCGTGCGGGCATAAGCCGGTCGCCCCCCAGGTTGCCGCCGCGCCAACTTTGCAGGGAGATTCGGCGCACCCCGGGATCACAAAAGGCTGGGTCGATACGAAGTTGTACTTCGGCCTGGGTCCGGTGGGCCATCCTGGGCAGGGTGTGAGCGAGACGGATTGGCGGGGTTTTCTTGATCGCGAGGTGACGCCGCGATTCCCAGATGGTCTCAGTGTGCTCGACGTGTATGGGCAGTGGCAGGGCAAGAACCAGACTGCACCGGAGCGGCTGCGCTCGAAGATGCTGATTATCGATTACCCGGATACGGCGGAGAATCGCGCCAAGATCGAAGCCATTCGCGCGGCGTGGAAGCAGAAGACGGGAGACCAGTCGGTAATGCGGGTGACGGAACCGGCTGATGTGTCGTTCTAGGGGAGATCGGAGTTCCCGGGCCGTTCTTTCGCTCGCCAGGTGGCTTGTTGAGTCGGCGTGAGCACCTTGATGAGGAAGAAGAGAAGGTAAGACGAGCAGGATATGGCCAGGTGAAGCATTGGTGACCCCTTCGGCGTGAATCGGCCCGAAACTTGCCGGGCATGCAGATGAGAAATGCAAGACGGGTGCCAAACCCGAGGCGCCGAGTGGAAACCTACGCATCCAATGGTGGGCAATGAGTTTAAGTTGCGTCGCGGGAGTCAGTGATAGTCAAGTCGGGGTCAGGGTGACGAGGCGGCGATGACGGCATTTCGTCCGGGTGACTCCAGGTCGTCACCTATGTGTCTCGACGGAAGGACGTTGCGGGTGCCAGAGCACTGTAGGTCACAGAAGCCGGAGCACAGGGTGCCCTGAAGCTAGAGGCAAAGGACGTAGCTGAAGACGTCGCTCTTTTTCTGGGGCCTCAGGTTGGGGAAGACGAAGTGTTCGCGATGGACTTCTTCGCGCGTGAAGCCGCACTTCTCAAGCACATTGGCTGAAGGCGAATGCTCGGCGTGGCAGATAGCTTCGAGGCGCTGGACGCCGGTCTGCTGCGCCACATCGACCATCGCCAGCAGAGCTTCGGTGGCGTAGCCCTGTCCCCAGGCATCTTTTGCGAAGACATAACCCGTGACTGCGCGCGTGGGGCTCTTGTAGAAAAGGCCGGTGCTTCCCACTAAGGCGTCGTTTGTGACGTTGTCCCGCGTCAGCACCAGGTAGGGTCCTGCGGGCCAGCGCTGCCACTCCTCATCGCTCATGGCCAGGAACGCGAGCGTATCGGCCACGCTACGGTGCGTGGGCCAGCTTAGGTAGCGCGTTACTTCGCGATCCGAGGCGTAGCGGTGGAATACGGCTTGCGCATCGCTCTGCTTCGGCCTGCGCAACAGGAGCCGTTCGGTCTCGATGGTTTCCGAAGCCTTGACGCCTTTGCTTTCCAGTTCCATCAGCCTTCCTCCAGTTTTTTGCCGATCTCCCAGTGGTGTCCGAAGGGGTCGACGATGCGGCCGATGCGCCATCCGTAGGATTCGTCACGAACGGGGCAAATGGAGGATGCACCGGCTGCCACGGCCTGATCGAAGACGGCATGTGGATCGTTCACGATGAGGACCATGCGCATGCTCGTGCCGCCGAGGGACTCAGGGCTGAAGTTCTTGTGGGGGAGGGACTCATCGGCGACCCAGAAGTCTCCTTTGCCCACGGCGAGATGCGCCACGACAGTGCCGTCCTCGGCATCCATGCGCGACAAAATGGTTGCGTCGAACGCGCGGATGTAGAAGTCGATTGCCCTGGTGCCGCGACGCACGTTCAGCAATGTTGTGATGGTTGTCTCCACTTTCTTGCCGGTAGACACGGAAGGCGCCATTGGAATCCTCCTATGGTGCGCGGCGCATGATATGCGGCGCTGGGCAGAGTGGTTGAGGTTGTGTTGCTTCAGTATGCCTGCAGTTGATCGAGCGGCAGACGCACACGGAAGCAGGTTGATCCCGGATCGGAGCGCACGCTGAGGTGCCCGCGATGTTTCCGCACGATCCGCATCGCGTTGTCCAGGCCAAGCCCAAGGCCCAGGCCAGGCGCCTTGGTGGTGAAGAACGGCTCGAAGATGCGATCCTGCAATTCCGGCGGTATTCCGGGGCCTGTGTCCCAGATCTCCACCAGCATCATCTCGCCTTCTAGGCGACAGGTCAGCTTCAATTTTCCGCAGTGGCCGGTCTCGGCAAGCGCATCGAGTGCGTTTTCAATCAGCGCCGTCCATACCTGGTTCAGTTCGCTGCCGTATGCGCTGATGCGGGGCAGGTCGGGCTCGTAGTTGCGTTCGACCTCCACGTCTTTCATGCGCGACTGGAACATTTGGATGGTTGCATCGAGCCCGGCCGGGACGTCCACCTCGAGAATCGGCGCGCGGTCCATGTAAGAGTAGGCTTTGACCGCGCTGATCAGATCGAAGATCCGCGCTGTTGAATTGAGCAGCGTATCGACGGACCGGGTAGACCTCAAGTAGCGCGCGAAGTATTGCAGGGAAATGCATGCCTCGCTTGAACCGATCATCGTTCGAAGTTCTTCGAGATCGGAGACGGTGGCTCGTTGCTCTGCAAGCTGCGCTGCGACTTCCCACGCGCCGTCGCACGGCAAGGCTGTCAGCCAGCTGCGCAGATCCTCTTCGAGCTGAATCTGCTCCCCGGCATCCCGCGCGTCATTGCGTGTGGAGCGGCTCATCACTCTTTGTTCCCAGGCCTCGACGCCATGGATTTGTTCGTCGCTCAGGCACAGGTTGACGAGCTTGAAGCGGTTTTCGCGATTTGCGCGGAGTTCCATCACCAGGCTCGACGCCGCGCGTTGGGCCGCCGAAGCGGGATTGTTGAGCTCGTGGGCAAGGTTGCCGGCGAGCTTGCCGAGTGCGTTCAGCTTCTCTGCTTGTTGCTCAATGCGTGTCACCTCGCGCACGCGGTCAAGCAGAGTGGAGACGACGCGCTGCGTCATGGAGGGAATCGCCGCGAGCATCTCAGGGAATTTTTCCTTCATTACCAGCAGAGCCCATACCGGCGTGATCGCGAAACCCTGGCCACCAGACGTCTTCATCCGCGAGAAGGGAAGCAGGCCCGTCATTTGTCCCGCACGGCCGATGAACAGCTCCATGGGGCCGCCGCGCTGCCGGCGTACGTGAATCTCGCCCTTGAGGATGAGGATCATTCGGTCGGCAGGCTGGCCTTCTTCGAAAAGGATGTCTCCGGGTTGCGCGACGATTTCCTCGCCGTGCTGAGCCAGCCAGAGGCGATCTTCAAACGGCAGCCCTTGAAGCGGGCCCACACGATCGAGTGCAGCCGCGATAGTTTCAGCGGGCGTTGGACAGGCAGGCGCGGTCAAGGTAGGGGAGAGCATCCTGAACCTCCGGCTTCAGCAAGTTCAGGATAGCCCATACCCCGGTTGAATCCTGTTAAGAAGTGTTGTGAACCGGCCCCGCAAGCGTGTGAACGGCGAATGGTTCATCCCGAATTGCGCGCCGGGATGCATGCCGATGCTATGATGGGCGGTTTGAAAAACAATGGAGGAAATTCCTCATGTTTCGAAACCTCTTTTCAGCCTTGTTGCTGGTTTCTATTTCACTTGTTGCCGGTGCTCAGTCCTCTGGCGCCACATTCGACGAAAGCGCGAAGGTCTTTCGCCTGGACGGGGGCAATGTCACGTATGCCTTCGGCGTGAACGCACGCGGGGAACTGCAGCAGCTTTACTGGGGCGGCCGACTTGGCGCGACAGACCAGGTTCCGCAGGCAGTGCTGGCGCGGGAATGGGCCTCGTTCGACTCGTCGTATACCAACACGCCGCAGGAGTATGCGGGTTGGGGTTCTGGCTTGTTTGTCGAGCCGGCGTTGAAGGTTACGTTTGCGGATGGAAACCGCGACCTAGTGCTGCATTACGTCCGGCACGAGGCTGCGTCTGATGGTTTCAATGTTGTCCTTAAAGACATCAACCGAGAGGTCTTCGTTACGCTGCACTACGCGATCGATCCGAGGAGCGGAATTTTAGCGCGGTCGGCGACGATTGAGAACAAGGAGGCGCAGCCAATCACGATTGAGCAGGCGGCTGCGGCGGCCTGGGCGCTCCCGGCGGCGCATTACACGCTGAATTATCTGACTGGTCGATGGGCGGGCGAGTGGAGTTTGACGCAGGAGACGCTGCATCCGGGAGAGCGCGTGATTGAAAGCCGCCGTGGCTCCACGGGGCACCAGGCGAACCCGTGGTTTGCGATCGAGGCGGGCGACCATCCGGATGAAAATTCCGGCGAAGTCTGGTTTGGGGCACTGGCGTGGAGCGGATCATGGAGAATCACCGTCGAGGAGGACCAGCTCGATAAGGTTCGCGTGACGGGCGGGTTCAATCCGTTCGATTTCGGTTATGTGCTGAAGCCCGGGCAGTCGCTGGAGTCGCCGGTTTTCTATGGTGGGTATAGCGCGCATGGGCTCGGCGGGGCATCGCGGATTTTGCATCACTACGAGATCGCTCACATACTTCCGCATCGAGTAGGTGAGGGCGATACTGCGGCTCCTAAACCACGCCCTGTAATTTACAACTCATGGGAGGCGACGGAGTTCAGGGTAAGCGAAGAAGGCCAAATTGCAATGGCCGAGAAGGCGGCGGCGCTTGGAGTCGATCGCTTTGTGATGGACGATGGCTGGTTTGGGCAGCGCAAGGA
>NZ_JBARMD010000281.1:0-6084 GCF_049802275.1 Occallatibacter sp.
CTGGGAACCCTGTTGACGCGTTTGTGAGGCATGCCACGTGATTGGAATGGTGATTGCGGCCGGTGATGATGCACGAGCGGGATGGCGAACAGAGCGCCGTCGTATGCATGTTGCTATAGCGAAGACCATCGGCCGCCAATGCGTCGATGTTCGGGGTTTCAATGGGACTTCCGTAGCATCCAAGATGTCCGTAACCGGTGTCGTCCAGGACGATGAAGAGGACATTTGGTGCTCCTTCTTTCGTGCGCTTCGGCTGAGGCCATGCTGGTGAGGAAACTTCATACGTGCGACCAATCGTGCCGGAGAATGCGGTTCCGGGTTTGTATTCCTTGAGAGCCATGACTATTCCCTTCTCATTGCGACAATGTTGTGTTGAGGATCTTAGTGGACGATGCACTGCGTCTTACGGGCTAGGCAGTTACTTGCTTACTCGCGTGCTCCGCTGACTCTTTGATCTTGCGGCGTCGCCAGAACATGTACGCGGCAGTGATAACTGCGTTCAGCACCAGGTAGAGAAGGATCGCGCTGAACACGTTGTGCTCGTTAGGAATGTTTGCAGCTGCGAGTGCGATTGCAAGTGCAGGATGGCGGCACGCAGTTGAGAGCGAAAGCGTGATTTGCTCTTCTGGACCGGGCCCGCCGAGAAGATGGCCAACAAGAAGGCCGACGATAATAAACGCGATGAGAGCTACGATTGTCCCGTTGCCGATGAGCGCAAGAGACTTTGGAAGGGCAAAGACCAAGGTTACGAGCAGTCCCGCCATTAGCATAATCTTTGCAAACAGTCCTACGGGCTTTGCGATGCGCTCAGCCAAAGCAGGTAGAAGCCTCTGAAAGAGGATGCCCGCCGCGATAGGCAGGAGCACGGACATGAGAATCAGTTTCGCCACCGCCATTGGTCCCATGGCAAATGACTCGTGGAAGTAGTTGCCAATCAGGCGGACAGCCAGCGGGATATACAAAATCGATAAGGTCGCCGCTGTGACCATCAGCCCCAGGCCGTATGGCGCCACGCCGCCCGCCTTGCCTATCTTTCGAGGCAGGAGCGGAGGTACCGGCGAGATCGAGAGCGCAATCAACGCAATCATGACTGGAAGCTGGAAATGGAAGACGGATGTCAACGCGATGGCGACGAGCGGCATGATCACGAACATCGCCACCAGAGAACGTGCCATGAGACCCGGCCGCCGCAGCACATACAGGAGGTCATCGCGAGTTGCTTGCAGTCCAAATCCGAAGACTGTGAGCAAGATGCTCACCTTTAATGCCAGACCGACCATTTCCTGAGGAGTCATATTCTCACCTGATTACTCGCGCTATTGATCTTTCAGAACTAAATCCAAAATGCGGCGGGGTATTGAAGTCCGATCATCCCTCTTCGTCGGGAACGTTAGGCGGACTTCACATGATGCCGATACTGGCAAAACTACCGGGTGCAACCCCCGATAGCTTTGCGAACAACCGCAACACGATTGGGCGGTGAACTGTTTCTAGCGGATCCCGAACAACGTCACGGTTGGACGATTGTTGCCCCAACTCGCCTTCTGATACCAGAATTCCACTCTGTCGATTGCGCGTCGTGCCCCTGGCAAATCGATGTCCCGGCTTTTGCCGCCAGCAGGGATTTGATTGCGCAGAGCGATCTCTTCCGACTGGCCATTGCCGTAACGAACAATGACCTTGTCGAATTGCACTGCGCTTCCGCTCACGCGCAACTGGATCGCACGAAAGGTTCCGGTGTCGCCGCACTTGATTTTGTCGTGGTCGGATTTGCCATCGACATGCGACTGGCCGAGCACCATCCAACCACCCGCCTGGGGTCCTGCGTGGGCCATGGCACTTATACCGATGGCGACTATTAGCGCCAGGATCAAAACTGAAGTCTTTCTTTGCATGTGATCTGCTCCTTAAATCGGTTGAGTCGTTCAGCTGTTGTCAGCGATTCCGCCAAGTGATGCACCCCGGTCGGAGCTTCAAATCTCGGAGACTGCTGGAGTACGGAGGTTAACACTTGAGTGCAATCTTGAAGAACACGGTGTTTCCCTGCAGCCGGTTGTGGGTGTAGTACTCATTGAGCCACTTCAGTTCCGCCATAAGTTGTTTGTGGCCGAAAGGCTTGATGTAGGAGACAACTGGACCGATACCCGCTGTTTTGCCTTCAAACTTACCCAGGGTCGCGCCCGAACCGCTGTCGCCGGTGAATTGGGTGTAATAGAACGATGAAACGCCGATACCCGCGAGGCCCTTCATCAACGGAAGGTGCTGCGCCAGCGTGCCATCGAGATGAAACTGGTCGCCGGTCTTATATTGTGTTGCATTGTTTTCGCTGTTGAAGTCGAGGCCCGCGAAGAGCGATGCCTCGCGACCATTCTTTGTGCCGACGTAAATCGCAGCGAGGGTTGGCTCAGTTGTGTAGTAGTTCTTGCCGGTATTTGCCAAACGGCCAACGCCATAGTCGCCCGTCGGAAGATATTCGGTTACCCTGAAATTCACGTTGGTATTTGGGCTGAAGTTGTAATTGAGCATGAGCGGGATCACCACGATGTCGCCGATGGCGCCAAGGCTCCCTCCGCGCGCGATAATGACCTGAGTTCCGCCCGCAGACGGAGGCAACTGCACCACGCTATTCGCATTCACGTCCATCTGGAGGAAGGGGATAGTCATGGACATGGCGTAGCTCCAGTGCTTGCTGGGAATCATGCCGTGACCATCAGGGCGCCAAAAGATCGTTGCCCCCTCTCCCCACGACGTTGCGTGAAGACCGAAAGCAGTACTGCCCGCAATGGGTATCGCCTTGTTTGCGCCAACCGAGCCGCTGTAATAGATCTGGTTGTATCGAAGCAAAAATGCAGGCGTTGGGCTTACACCGTCAATGAACGAAGCCATGGAGCCGGGAAAATAATGGCCCGAGCCGCCTTCTTCGGCTCTTGCCGTACATGAAGTCGACATCATTACGACGCCGCTAAGGAACGCGACCGTCGCGTAAATTATCGTTGCAAAGTGCTTCTTCATTTAGGTGCTCAAAGCTTTCCTGGCTCGGCGCATCAGCTTGCGCCGTTGGTGAATGATGCGTCTTTTGCAATGCGATCGCGTGGCTTGCGATTTACCGGCTATCGGAGTTCGACCGTCACGCTTTCAATTTTTCCGTTGAATGGGAACGGTGCCCTGTCGAAATAGTCGAGTGAGACCGCCGAACCAAGATCGACGCCCACATCAAACGTCTCGCTCGCTGTAAAGGCAGCGGGAACGGTACGTTTGACGTCAATGCTTGCGACTTCCACACCATCCACAGTCAGCAAAACGGCTGCCGGAGCGCCCGGCTTTGCAATCTTTGTGTCGACCTCGATCTTGTGTTTTCCGGATCGAATCTTGTCCGGCGAACGACCGATGTATCGCTCGATGATCATCATGTTGTACTCATACACAAGCTGGCCCTGATCGATATAGAGAGCCATGCCGCCGCCAGCGCCCCCGAGCGCATAGAGGACCCCTGAAGCGTTTTCGCCGAACTCAGCGGTAATCGCAACGTGATTGCTTTCGCGACCGAGGCCGGGCGCAGCGAACTCTGCCATGCGCCTGGTATTCGCATCGAATACCCAGCTTGTATAGGGAGGCTTGGTGCGATCCTCGGGGTGAATGCGCGTCCAGATTCCGGCGCCGATGGGGAAGACTTTATTGGCTTCCGCTTCTTTCAGGAACAAGGCCTGCATGTCGGCCAGACGCTTTGGCTCCTTTGCAGCAAGATCATGCGCCTGAGTGAAATCGGTTCGCATGTCGTAGAGTTCCCACACATCGTTCCGTGAATCCCACGTTGCCAGTCCGGGATTCGACGTCGCCCAAGGCGTGAGCGGACCGAAGGTGCACGCAAACCAGCCATCATGATAGATACCCCGGCTGCCGTTGTTTTCGAAATACTGCGTGAGTTTTGTGCCCGGTGCGGCGGCGTTTGCAAACGTATAGGCCATCCCCGTGCCGTCGATTGGATCCTGGGTGAATCCGTCTACGACTGCGGGTGGCTTGATGCCGAGAATCTCGTAGATTGTCGGGACAATGTCGTTGAGATGGTGAAACTGAGCACGGGGCGTCTTGTCCGGCTTGATTCCGGCCGGCCAGGAGATAGCCAACGGGTTGCGCGTTCCACCAAAGTGCGATGCGATCAGCTTTGTGTACCGGAACGGTGTGTCGCCAGCCCATGCCCAACCGGCGTGATACATGCTGTCTGTCTGCGGACCGCCGAGCGCGTCCAAACCGCCAATCTTGTTCAAGGCTTCGATCTGCTGCTCGATGGTATTGGGAATCATGTTCTGCGCCAGCAGTTCGCTGACGGTACCGTGTTGGCCTTCGGCGCTTGAGCCGTTGTCTCCCCAGATATAGAAGACGATGGTGTTGTCGCGAATGCCGAGTTCTTCGAGTCCGTCGATTACCCTTCCGACCTGGGCGTCTACGTGCTCAACGAAACCGGCGAAGACTTCCATCAGCCGGATTTGGAAGGGCCGCTGTGCATCTGGAATGCTGTCCCATGAATCCATGGAGTCGGCGCGCGGGGTGAGTTCGGCTTCGGCTGGAATCCAGCCAAGTTCTTTCTGACGGTTGAAAGTCTTCACGCGTAGTGCATCCCAGCCGTCGTTGAATTGGCCTTTGTACTTGTCGGCCCATTCTTTAAATATCTGATGAGGTCCGTGTGCCGCGCCTGGAGCCCAATACATGAAGAACGGCTTGTCGGGGGCAAATGATCTGTGCCGTTTCATCCAAGACAATGCCCGGTCGGCCAGGTCCGACGAGAGATGGTATTTCTCGTCGTGAGGCGGTTCGATGGCATTGAAGTTCTCAAACAGCCTGGGCTCCCACTGGGAGGTTTCGCCGGCGAGAAAGCCGTAGAAATAGTCGAAGCCGATGCCCTCTCCAGTTGGCCAGAGAGTGAATGGACCCATTGCCGTCGTCTCTGTCGCTGGCGTGTTGTGCCACTTGCCGAATGCAGCGGTCTTATATCCGTAGTAGCCGAGAGTCTTGGCGAGGGTCGCAGAAGACCTAGGGATCACCCCGGTGTAGCCGTCGAAATCGAGCGCGCGCTCCGCGATGGTCCCGGATCCGACTCGCTGATGGTTGCGGCCGGTCAGCAGGGAAGCGCGAGAGGGCGAGCAGATCGACGTTGTATGAAACGAGTTATAGGTGATGCCTTCATTCGCAATCTTTGTCAGCGTCGGAGTGTGGATCGGTCCACCATATGTTTCAGCAAGTCCGAACCCGACATCATCGAGCAAGACGATCAGAACGTTGGGCGCATCTTTCGGCAGATGGTTCTCTTCGACGCGTCGCTGGTGTTTCGATTCCTGCAGCGAAGGCGCGGCTACACTCGCTGTTGGTGTCAGGGGAAAAGGCAGAACCGTGCCGTCATTTGGAGTTGTGGCGCCGAGTGTGCTTGTTGGCGCGGCAGATACGGTGGCGGCGGCTGATGGCTTTTGATCCATGTTTCACTTCCTTGACTGCCACTGACGGGTTGGAACGGCGATGATGGATTTGTTTTGCTTTGAAATGAATGTATTCGGAGTTTCATGCATCCATCTACTTTCGATCGCGATTCGCCACGCCGTCTGAGAGCGGTTTCTTTTGAAGAGTTATTGCATACTGAAGATATTCCCGGGCGTGTTCCAGTGGGTATTCGGAAAACTACTCGGGGAGAGCACAGAAGAAATACTGTATTGAGGCAGATCTCATCTGCCCGGTTTTGCAGGCGCCAAAATCGTGAGCCCGAAGCGGAAGCTCCAATGTGGCGAATTGGATGTGCTCAGAGCGTTGTATTCCGGGTTGACGAGAAGGCGTACGGGTTGGCCACCGAGCTTCATTACCTTGGCGACCTGCATGCCGATCGGGACGTAGACGAAGCCCGGACGCGTCCAGTCGATGCTCCACTGCGCGTCGCCTGTGCCAAGGACCAGCCGTGTGGCAAAACGTAGGCGACGATCGGTTGCAGGCTCGAGAATCTTGTTTCCGCGCCAAACAAGTTCTGATTGAACAAGCCCAGATTCATCTTGCCGTGGCGGGCTACAAATCCGACTGCGGGGCCTGCCAACGCGGTATCGTTCC
>NZ_JBARMD010000282.1:0-2540 GCF_049802275.1 Occallatibacter sp.
AACATCCACACGGAACTCCCGATTGCCAAGCCTGAACTTGCCGCGATCGTCGCTACCAGGGGCATTGACTTCGATGCGTTACGGGACCCTTGGGGAAATCCATACGGCATCACCGCTGTTCCTGAAAACGCGGGCACCTTCACGCTCACCCTCCACAGTGACGGTCCCGATAAAATCTCCGCCACTGCCGACGACTTCGAGATTCCGCTCGCCAGTTGGCGCTGGTTTGCGAGGCATGAACTGGAGGTGAAACACGCGGTCACATCCTTCCACGAACGAACGGGTCGGTTTGTGCGCAACTTCGCAGACCTGCGCCGCGCGATGCAATCGGATGGCGTTGCTTTTGATCAATGGCGCGATCCCTGGGGCCAGCCGTATGCCTTCAGGTTCTCGATCGAGGGAACCCAATTTGTGGTCTCTGCATCTTCCGTCGGCGACCCAAAGTTTCAGCCCCAATATGACTTCCAGAAAGGCCCATATATCGAAGGCAGAGCCGAGATCGACTACACCACTGAATTGCGCGGACGCATCGAAGCCGCACTAGGACGCTACGCCGCATCCCACTCCTACCCCTTGAACGCCACAGAGTTCAGCGCTGCACTTCGCCTATCAGGCATACACCCATCGCAGCTCACCGACCCCTGGCACCGGAATCTCTTCGTCACATTCCGCAACCGATCCATCTACACCGACCGCGTCCAAACAGAAGCGCACGCAATCCCTAATGGCGTTCCCCAGAATCGAACCACGATTATCCCGGTCACCGCCATCTCAGACATCGTTGAACTGCATAGCCTTGGCGCAGACGGAAAGCGTGGTACCCCGGACGACTTCGTCTTCGCCACCTTTTCACGTGTCCGCTCACTTCAGGGAGCCCAAGATTCCGTTGCCAAACGCGCTTCGCACCAGACGGTTCATTCCGGACAAACGGGCGATATTGCTGGTACAGTCACCGATCAATCAGGAGCAGTAGTCCCAGGCGCAGTCATAGTGGCGATCAATCAGAAAACCAGTATGGAATTCGAAGGCAAATCAGATAACGAAGGAAGCTACCTGATTGGCCCCATGCCCGTCGGCATGTACAAGGTGCACATCCATGCTCAGGGGTTCATGGACCTCGTCTATGACCAAGTCAGCCTGATTCCACAGGCGACCGTTACGTTGGACGCGACGCTCAGGGTCGGCAACGTCAGTGAGGCTGTAGAAGTCAATGCCAGTCCAATGATGGTTAGCACCGACAGCGCTATGATTTCGACTCAACAGGTAACTGTCATGGGCCAGATGGCACCTGGTGTCATGCTCCCTGCACCTCCACCTCCGCCGACCGCATCTACACCGCGCCTTCGAGACTACTTCCCGGAGACACTCGTATGGCGTCCCGAGATCATCACAGCTCCAGACGGTACGGCAATGCTTCAATTTCCAGTTGCTGACAGCATCACCACGTGGCAGCTCTCCGCCGCCGCATCCACCGTTCAGGGCAACATCGGTTCCGGCACCGCGCAGTTCCGCAGCTTCCAGCCCTTCTTCGCTGCGTTTGATCCGCCGTCGATCCTCACGACCGGTGATGCCATCGCACTGCCGATCACCATCCGTAACTATCTGGACCATCCAGTCTCGGTTCAAAGTTCTCTCACACCCGCGCCCTGGTTCCGTCTCGATGGGCCTGCTTCGAGCACGATGCAAATCCCTTCACAGGCTTCCGCGTCCCCGATCTTCCGGTTTACTGCATTGACCCCTGTCAGTAATGGGCAGCAACAGTTCACGGCACAGGCAGGCGAGGTTGGAGATCGTATCGCACGTCCGGTCACCGTCCATCCCAACGGGGAGGAAATCGCCGTGACTGTCGCCGGAATTTTATCGCCTGGCAACAACACGCTCACCCTCACGCATCCAGCCGATACGTTGCCTGCCAGTAGCGACACAATTCTGAAGGTCTACCCAAATCTCGGAGCACATCTGCGCGAAGCTCTGGTCGCGGTTGCCGACTACCCGAACGGGTGTGCAGAGCAGACGATCTCCACGGCTTGGGCAAGCCTTCTCCTTCAGCGTTACGCCGCTGCCATCCCGCAAAAAGATGAGAAGCTTCAGCAGCAGACGCATCGCAATATTGAAGAAGCTTACGAGAATCTGCTGGCGGACCAGCTTTCCAACGGCGGATTCGCCTACTGGTCGAAAGATCGCTATGCCGACCTGGCGCTAACCGCATACGCGGTCCAGTTCCTGGCGGAAGCCCGGCACTTCATTACCATCGATGAAGGCGTCCTGAACAAGGCCGTGGCGTATCTGGCCCAGCAACAACAGCCCAAGACTCAGAGGACCGCAGGACTCTGGGTCCGGGTCGATCGGGACCACACGCCGCATCCCGAGGACAGTCGCGGCAACTCCATGCTCACTGCGTCCATTGCAGCGATGATTGCCGGTGCACCAAATTCCGAGCCGCTCCTCCAGAAGGCCCTGACCGCCATTCAACCATTCACGGATGAATACGACGAGCCCTACACTTTGGCCAGCTACGCGCTCGCGGCACTTGCCTTGAA
>NZ_JBARMD010000283.1:0-2095 GCF_049802275.1 Occallatibacter sp.
AGCAACTGCGGCGGAGCCTGCGTCGCCAGTCCCGACGCACCCGCCAGCTCCCACTTCTGCCATTGCCCGTTCGCAAAGATCTCCACCTTCGCGCCAATGGCCGTCTTGTTGTCCGCATAGCCGCTGAGATCGATCCGAACGAAATGATTCTTGTTCCCACCCACATTCCGCAGCAGCACCGGCGGCGCATTCTCCTGCGTCACAATCAAATCCGGCGGGCCGCCGCCATTCACATCGGCAGCAATCAACCCGCGCGGAGATTTTAGAGCAATGCTGTCGAGCCCCAGCGCGTGACTCACATCTTCAAAGCTCCCATCGCCCTTGTTGCGAAAGACCTTTACACGCGGCCCCGCAGCGGTCTCGACAATCGCAGCCAGATCAACCCATCCATCATTGTCGATATCAACCGCCGTTACGCCCCATCCGCGCTTTGCACCGGTCAGCGGCAGCGGCACTCGTTCAAACCGCCGCCCTATATTCTGCGGACCGGCTACGTTGCGCCACAGGGTCAATCCTGGCGCCCCCGCGTGCGTCACGGCAATGTCCATCCACCCGTCCTTGTTGTAATCAAGAACTGCAATGCCCTCCGTCGCCGGAAGTTTCTCGCCCTCATAGAGCGCCTGCTGCGGGTACTTCCCCTCTCTCGGATTAACAAACAGCACCGGAGCCGCCCCATCCCCGGTCACAGCCAAGTCAACAGCGCGATCGTTATTGAAATCCGTCAGAATCGCGCTCGCGGTCTTCCCCGAGCCACCTAATCCTGTATTCGCAGTCCACTCTGTAAACGTCTTGTTCCCGTTATTCCGCCACAACACATTCGGTGCATCGCCATCCTTCAACGGCGCTCCCGTCAGAAACAGATCCAGATCCCCATCGTGGTCATAGTCCACAAACGTGATCCCCGTCGGCCGATTCCGCGCCGTCAGTCCAGCCTCCGCAGTCACATCCTCAAACTTGCCTTTGCCCAGGTCCCGAAATAGCCGCACCCCATCGTCCAGCGCCACTGCCAGATCGTTCAGGTTGTCTCCATCGAAGTCACCGACAGCGCATGCCACCCCGCGACCCGAAGCTTTAAGCCCCGCAGCCGCAACATCCACATCCTCAAACTTCCCATCGCTACCGCGATGCAGCACCCGAATCGCCTGCGAGCCACTCTCCATCAGCACCAGGTCCATCTGCCCCGACCCGGTAACGTCAAGCATGCAAGCCCCGCCCGTCTCCGTCGATGCTTCTGACTGAACTACCGACCTGGGTGCCCCATCCATGGCGCGCTTTTGCGTCATGGGTGGGATCGCACGAACCATCGTCTCCGCAACCAGCTTCACCGGAATCATCGTCCGCTGCCGCGCCTGCGGTTCCTCCACTGGCGTCACCGTCGAATAGTGCCCCTGCTCTCCATATGCCAACCCAATCGCTGCCGAAATCTTCGTACTCGTCATGTGCTGGAAGCTCTTGAAATGTTCCTTCGCCTGTTCCTTATCTCCCAGTGCCTGCTCCGCCCGCGCCAGCGCAAATTCCGAAGACGCATGCAGCGGCTGAATAGCCAGCGCCTGCTTCAGCACTTCGACCGCCTTGTCGAATTGCTTCATCTCCCGATAGCACACGCCTTCGAAGTAGTACGAGTCCACATCCCGCGGATCGAGCTTCACCGCCTGCTGAAAACTCTTCAGCGCATCATCCAGTTCGTTGTCGGCGTGCTGCGCGAGCCCCAGGTTGTACCAGGCCTGCGGACTATTCGGATCGATGGCAATCGCGGCTTGCAGCGCTTTTTTGGCATCGTCGATCTTCTGCAGCGTCAGCAGTGCGATGCCGTCGTTGATCGCCGCCTGCGCCATCTTCGGATCCTTCTTGAATGCCTCCGCAAAACTCTGTTCCGCCTTCTCGGTAAACTGCTGCCCCATCAGCGCCACGCCCCGGTTGTTGAGCCGCACAGCATCAGCATTAAACCGCGCCTGAGCACCGGCAGTAACGGTCATCGTCGCAACCACCATGGCCAGACAGCCGCAAATTCGCATAAACTTCTTTCTCAAGTCCGTCTCCAGATCGCAAGGCATATCGCGCATTGAATGCGGCGGAACTCTTCAGTGTATGCGAG
>NZ_JBARMD010000284.1:0-25713 GCF_049802275.1 Occallatibacter sp.
TTATGGATGATTCGCTCGCGTCAGAACGGTTGATGGCCCTGTTGTCGGTCTTCTTCGCCGTGTGCGCGCTGGCGGTCACGGCCATCGGCCTCTATGGCACGCTGGCTTACGCCACGGCGCGGAGAACGAACGAGATCGGCATCCGCATGGCGCTGGGGGCACGGCGCGTGCAGGTGGCGAAGATGGTATTCGGGCAGAATCTGTGGGTGGTACTTGCAGGGACGGTGTTCGGGTTGGCGGCTGCTCTGGTCGCCGCACGGGCCCTGACCAGCTTCTTGTACGTGACGTCCGCTCGCGATCCATGGGTGATTGCCGGATCGATTCTGGCGCTGGCCATAATTGCATGCGCAGCATCACTGTTGCCGGCGCTGCGAGCGGCGCGTATTGAGCCCATGAGCGCGATTCGCTGTGAGTGATGTGGTGGAACTGCCGCTAAGTCGAAATTGAGCCCCTCTTTATCGAAGCGACAGGTCGCACCTGGCGGGAATCGGCGACACTCGCGCAACTGCCGTGAATGCAGTAGACCGCTTTAGCGACGATCGCCGCTGACGCGCATCACAACACGTAGCAGGCCCGGTCGTTTAGTCTCGACTATTCCCGGTTGCGATGACCACTGCTGAGGCCCAAGCCCGATATCCGCTGACGCAAGGCGTCAACCCATGGCTCGTGACGGCCTCGGTCATGCTGCCGACGTTCATGGAGGTGCTCGACACCGCCATCGCGTCGGTCGCGCTGCCCTACATCGCCGGGAGCCTCTCCGCTACCAACTCCGAAGCCACCTGGGTTCTGACCAGCTATCTCGTCGCCAACGCAGTCATCCTGCCCGCATCCAACTGGTTTGCCCGCCGCTGGGGCCGCAAGCGCTTCCTGCTCATTTGCGTCGTCATCTTCACCATCGCTTCGTTCTTTTGCGGAGCCGCCCCTTCTCTGGGCGTGATTCTGCTGGCGCGGATCTTGCAAGGCGCGGGAGGCGGTGCCCTGCAGCCCCTTTCGCAATCCATCCTGCTCGAAAGCTTCCCCCCGGAGAAGCGATCCATGTCCATGGCCGCGTATGGCCTGGGAATTGTCGTTGCCCCGGTGCTGGGTCCCACGCTCGGCGGCTGGCTTACCGACACTTTCAGCTGGCGCTACGCCTTCTACATCAACATTCCAGTTGGCATCCTCGCCGTCTTCATGATCGCGCGCTTCGTGCACGATCCGCCGTACATCAAGAACGCCAAGGTTGGAGCCTTCGACAATATCGGCTTCGGTTTGCTCATTGTCTGGACCGGCTGCCTTCAGGTTGTGCTCGACAAAGGCCAGGAAGATGACTGGTTCGGAGCCCTCTGGGTACGCTGGGCGGTGGCGGCGCTCATCATCGGATTCATCGGCTGGATCTGGCGCTCGTGGACCAATCCCCGAGGCCTGGTCGACCTGCACGTGCTGAAGAACCGTAACTTCCGCACAGGATGTTTTTTGATTGCGCTGCTGGGGATGTGTATCTACATCACCATCGCCATCCTGCCTCTCTACTACCAGGAGATCCTCGGCTATACCGCTTTCACCGCAGGCCTCGTCGTCGGCCCGCGCGGCATCGGTTCGTTCATCGGCTCCCCTGTCATTGGCATGCTCGGCTCGCGCATCGACAATCGCAAGTTGCTGAGTGCGGGCTTCATCGGCTTCGGCGTCTGCTCTCTCATCTTCGGCACCGTGAACCTCGACATCGGCCCGTACACGCTCCTGGTTCCAATTTTGGTCACGGGGTTTGCTCTGAGCTTCGTGTTCGTGCCTCTCGCGACCATGACCACCGCTACGCTCTCGCGCGAGGAGATGGGTAACGCCACGGGACTTTTCAACATGCTGCGCAATATTGGCGGGTCAATTGGGATTGCAATGGCAACCACGGCCATCATTCGGCGGGCGGCCCTGCATCAGACCGAAATCGGTGCAAATCTTTCCCCATCAAGCGCCGTCTTTCAGCAGAAGTCGCGCATGATCACGATGTATCTCGGTCACCAGATCGGCCAACCCTCCGCGCGTCCTGGATCCCTGGGCCTGATGTACGGACTTCTCCAGCAGCAATCCGCCCTACTGGCCTACATCGATGTCTTTCGCTGGACCGCGTTGCTCGCGTTCTTCTGCGCCGGCGCCGTCTGGCTCTTCGGCAAGCCGCCAAAACACGCAGTTCCGCCGCCCGGTGCACACTGAAGACAGGGGATTCAGGCTACGACTCTCAACGAAATCAACTCCCATTCGTGGCAAAAACATTTCCGCCTTCTCTAAATTCCGCATCTTAGTAAGTGGATCAACCTAGCCTCTGCGGGTGCGGTCTGATCCATTTACAGGGCAGGGGCGGCGGGGTTTTCGCGATTTCCCTCGCCTCGCTTGCGGCGAAGGAGAATCGCAATGACAGCCGCCAGACCCTGCCCGTTTCCTATTTTTTAATCCTGGAGAATTCCCTATGTCCTCTCCCTCGAAAGACCTGAAAGAAACAAAATCCACTCTGCTTTCCGTCATCCAGGCCCTCATTGACGGCCAGGACGGCTTCAAGAAAATCGGGGAGCAGATCAAAGATGAAACGCTTAAAGAATATTTCCTCGCCGAGTCGCTTACGCGCGCCCAGTTTCGCGGTGTGCTTGAATCCATCCTGCACCAGGAAGGCGTACACGACGTAAAGGAGAGTGGCACTGCAGCCGGAACCGTCCGCCGAGCATGGGCCGACTTCAAATCAGCTCTCGGCGGCGGCGACTCCAGCCTGCTTTCTGCTGCGGAAGAAGGCGAAGACGAAGCGGTAGAGGCCTACGCCCGCGCGAACGAAACCTATCTGCCCCTGCCCGTGCGCCAGGTGCTGGCCAGCCAGGCTGCGCACATTGAAAAGTCCCGCGAGTTCATCAAGGCCGCGCGGGATACAAAGAAGTAGCCGCCATCTTGCTCCATGCCTTCGGTGTGCCCACAACGGGCACACCTTTCTTATGCCCGACGGAAATCAACTCAATGTAAAAGTCTGCTGACACGGAGGAGTAGCTGCTTTCAGGAGGCTCAGTTGCGATCCTGGGATAAGGGCGTTCAGAGCTTATGGAGGGCCCAGTTTCGAGAGGAACGCTTAAGGAACGTCCCTCAGGGCTCAAGTCAACATTCGTGTTGCGCCACTTGCGGCGTGACTGGAAGTCATGCCCTGATACAAACCCCGAACCCCTGCTTTCCGAACCAATCAGCCAACTAACGGCACAAATCGCCGCGCATTCTCATCGAAGCGCTCGATCCGGCCAGACAAAATCTCATAGTACCAGCCGTGCACCGCAAGCCGCCCCTCCATTACCGCTCGGGCTACGGAGGGCTGGGCCTTCAGATTCAGAAGCTGCGCCACTACATTCCCGCGGATCAACGATGCAAGTTCCGCATGTGGTCCATCGTCAGGGTTCAGCGGTTGCCGGTGCGTGAATGCTGCTTCGACATGTTGCAGCCAGCGGCTCGCCTTGGGCAGCTTTTCCAGTCCGCGTCTATCCAGCGCCGCCTTCATCGCGCCACAGTCCGAGTGCCCGCATAGAATCGCGTGTTTCACCTTCAGCACTTCGACCGCGTACTCTATCGTCGCCGTGCATCCGTCCACATCGTTCGCCGACACAGGCACCACGTTCCCTGCATTCCGCGTGATGAACAAATCACCCGGCCCGGTCCCCAAAATCAAATCCGGCAAAACGCGAGAGTCGGAGCAGGTGATAAACAGCCACTCCGGTGCCTGTGACTCGGCCAGCAGATGAAACTGGTCGCGTCGCCGCGGAAATATTTCTGCAAGAAATTTCTTGTGGCCCTCAATTAACCGCTGCATGCGCGACCTCGCCAGGATTTGGATCCTGCAAACCAAGGCTAACGCATCGCGCCGCATATCCCGTGTCCTGAGAAACCGTCCGCATTGCCGCACGCCCAAGCGACTTTCCCCCTCGACAGTTTTCTGACGACAAAACCCGCCCGGTTCCATACACTGATCCGAACATGGCAATCGAACTCCCCCTGAAGATTGAGCCAATTCCAGGAACCAGGCCGGGCACTGTCATCCTCCGCCTCACCGGGCCCTTGACCCTGAATAGCGTCTCACCTCTGCGCGCGCTATTCCGTGGCACCGAGCCGCCGCAGCACACCATCCTCGACCTCGGCGGAGTTCCCTTCATGGATTCGGCCGGCATGAGCGAAATCATCAATCACGAGGTGTATTGCCGCGACAAGCATGTCCTGCTCACTCTCGCCGGCGTCACTCCCCGGGTGCTCAGCATGTTTCACATCACGCGGCTGGAACAAGTTCTCACCCTGACAAACACTGTTGAGGAAGCCGAAGCCCGAACGTAGAACACGGCTGCGATTGTTACTATTCGAACGGAAGGAGTTCCACGCAGCCGATCATGACTTTCCGCCGCCTTGTTTCCACCTTCGCAATCCTCTCCTCGTTCTCTCTTCTCGCTCACCACCTTCATGCGCAGGCCGTCGACAACCTCGACCTCGCTCTCAAAGCCCGCATCGATACCATTGCGAACGACGTGCTGAAACAGACCGGCGTTCCTTCCGCTTCTGTCGCCATCGTCAAAGGCGGCAAACTGGTCTACACCCGCGCCTACGGAAATGCGCATCTCGATCCGCCCGTACCCGCCACTCCTGAGATGCGTTATTCCATCGGTTCCATTTCCAAGCAATTCACTGCCGCCGCAATTCTCCTTCTACAGGAGCAGGGCAAGCTCTCGCTCGACGACGCCGTCGGCAAATACCTACCCGGCCTCACCCGCGGAGACGAAATAACAATCCGCCAGATTCTCTCCCACACCTCCGGCTACCAGGACTACTGGCCCGAAGACTATGTGATGACGCCGATGCTGCATCCTGAAACCGCGCAGCAGATCATGGACACGTGGGCCAAGAAGCCGCTCGACTTCGATCCCGGCACCCAGTGGCAGTACTCAAACACAAACTACGTGATCGCCGGCGCGATCGTGGAAAAGGTCAGCGGACAAAGACTCATGGAGTTCCTCGGCGAACACATCTTCCATCCGCTCGGCATGAAGTCCGTGTGGAACTCAGATGAAACCAAGCTCACCCAGGCAGACGCGACCGCCTATTACCGGCACGCCCTCGGGCCGCTTCGGGTTGCGCCCAAAGAAGGTCGCGGCTGGATGTTTGCTGCCGGCGAGCTCGCCATGACCGCGCACGACTTGGCGCTGTGGAACGAAAGCATGATGGCGCAAAGTGTCCTCAAGCCCGAAAGTTATCAGGCGATGTTCACGTCGGTGAAGTTGAAAGACGGCAAGGATACTCACTACGGCCTTGGCGTTGAAATCCTCGACGAGAACGGACATCGCGACATCGAACATAGCGGCGAAGTATCCGGATTCGTCTCTGACAACCGGGTGCTCGTTGACGATGGCGCATCCGTCACGGTGCTTACCAATCAGGATGCAGTAGGCGCCGCATCCACCATCGCACGTCTCGCTGTCCCCGTCGTCGCCGGATTCCCGCCAAGCGAAACCGAGAAGCAGGCCCTCGACATTTACCGCGGTCTGCAACAAGGCCGCATCGACCGATCACTCCTCGCGCCGAATCTCAGCGACTACTTCACCCCCGAGGCTATCTCCGATTTCCAATCCAGCCTCGCTCCTCTCGGTGAGCCACTCACCTTCCGCCAAACCGGCGAATCGCTCCGCGGCGGCATGACCTTTCGCGGGTTCACCATCACTTATCCCAACACGCGGCTCAGGCTCACCACCTACACCTACCCCGACGGCAAGTTCGAGCAGTACCTGATCGCGCCGGCGGAATAGGGGCCAGCATTGGAATCGAGAGCCATCGAAGGACGCAAAAACCGGATGTCATCCGAGCCGGTTCATCAACATAGCCCAACGATGAGAATGCACAGGCTCACTTTCACCGTCGCCACCACCATTGCCAGCCGCGCGATTCGCTATCGGGATCGCGCAATGCGCAGAGTCGCTCGCCTCTCGCGCGCCGCGACTGACGATGTAATTGTTTCGCAGCACTGGATCTCCAGTGGAAACAATCGCCTTCACGCGGCCTACGTGGAGCCTGCCGCAGCTCCCGCAAAGGCTGCCCTTCTTATCTGCCACGGCATAGGCGAAATCGTGGAGTACTGGTTCCCCGTGCAGCATCTCCTGGCAGCCAACGGCGTAGCCTCACTGGTTTTCGATTACTCAGGATACGGACGCAGCAGCGGCTCAATCGATTGGAGGCAATGCGAACTCGACGCCGTCAACGCATTCGAATACCTGAAGCACATCGCGCCCTCCACACCTATATCGATGCTGGGCCTGTCGATGGGCAGTGGCGTCGCAGCCGCTGTCATCGACAAAGTGATGCCACAGTGCCTGTTCCTCTGCGGCTCCTTCACCTCGTACCGAGCAGCCGCGTGTGCTGTCTTCCTTCCCCGATTCCTCTCCGGGATCGTTCCGCCTATCTGGAACTCCCGGGAGACGCTGAAAAACTGCCTGGTCCCCGTCATCATCGTCCACGGAGAAAAGGATCCTCTTTTTCCCGTCCAGATGGCCGCCGATCTCGCTTCGGCCTGCGGCGCAAATGCCGAGTTGATCGTGGTTCCAAACCTCTCCCACAACGAGCCGTTCTACAAGCCACGCCTTTCCTACTGGAACCTCATTATTTCCCGCCTTTAAACCTTGTCAGCGCGACCCAAGTTACACTTGTAGTTGACCTATGTTTGAGAACCTTACAGAAAAACTGCAACGAGCTTTCAAGAACCTCCGCGGGCAGGGCACGCTCACCGAAGAAAACATCCAGGAAGCGCTGCGCGAGATCCGCGTCGCCATGCTGGACGCCGACGTCAACCTCAGCGTCGTCAACGAGCTCATCGACCATATCCGCGCTAAAGCCGTTGGTAGCGAAGTGCTTACCGCGCTTTCGCCCTCCGAGCAGGTCATTAAGATCGTTCGCGATGAGCTGGTCGAATTGCTCGGCCGCGATACAGCTCGCTTTAAATTCGCCTCGCAGCCCCCCACCGTTATCCTCATGGCCGGCCTGCAGGGCTCCGGTAAAACCACCACCAGCGGCAAGCTCGCAGCGTGGCTCAAAAAGGGCGGCCATCGCCCCATGCTGGTCTCGGTCGACGTCTACCGCCCAGCTGCCCGTGAGCAGCTCAAAGTCGTCGCCAAGTCCATTGAAGCGCGCCTCTATGAAGGCAAAATCAACGACGAGCCCGCTGGATCGAAGCTCGTGGAGCGCCTCGCCACCGAGGCCCGCCGCGAAGCCCGCATCCTCGCCTGTGACACCCTTATCGTCGACACCGCCGGCCGCCTCCACGTCGACGAGGAGCTGATGTCCGAGATGGAGCAGCTGAAAAAGCTCCTCAACCCATCCGAAATCTTGTTCGTCGCCGACGCCATGACCGGGCAGGACGCCGTCAACTCGGCGCAGGACTTTCATAAGCGCCTCGGCCTTACCGGCGTCATCCTCACCAAGATGGATGGCGACAGCCGCGGCGGCGCGGCGATCTCCATTCGCCACGTCACCGGGCAGCCCATCAAGTTCATCGGCACCGGCGAAAAAGCGGACGCCTTCGAGCCCTTTCATCCGGATCGAATTGTTGGCCGCATCCTCGGCATGGGCGACATGCTCTCGCTCATTGAGAGAGCTGAGTCGTCGCTCGACCGCAAAAAATCAGAAGAATTTGCAAAGAAGGCGCTCCTCGGCGATGGCTTCACCCTCGAAGATTTCCGCGATCAGCTCAAGCAAATCAAAAAGCTCGGATCGATGGAGAGTATTTTGAAGATGCTCCCCTCCGTCGGTCCCTTCGCCGGTCTGCAGCAAGCCGCCGGCCAGGTCGACGAGAAGCAATTCGTACGTCTCGAAGCCATGATCAGTTCCATGACTCCCTTCGAGCGCCGCAACCACGAAATCATCTCCGGCTCCCGCCGCAAGCGCATTGCCGCGGGCTCCGGCACCTCAGTACAGGATGTGAATCAGCTCCTCCGCCAATATGCGCAGATGAGCAAAATGTTCAAGCAAATGGGCAAAGGCGGCCTCGCCAAGCAGATGATGCGCGGCGGCATGTCCAATTTGATGGGCAAACAGAAATTCGGACGGTAACGATGCTGCATTCCTAAGGCACAACCGCCCTCGACCCACAGAAGTGTCATCCTGAGCGGAGCAGCTTGGGGCCCCCCGCAGACGAAAGTCTGTGGGGTAAGCGGAGCGAAGGATCTGCTTTTGTCTTTCCCTTCAGCTTGTCATCCTGAGCGAGCGCAGCGAGTCGAAGGATCTGCGGTTGCTTTTGAAAACGTCGGTACAACTGCATCCATGAGCAAGCCATGACGCCCCTCCAGGACCAACTCGACGAGATCACATCCAACACGCGCAACCTCGTGCAGCCGGAGCGTCTCGCCGTCGGCGAACGAGCCGTTGAAGAACTCTTTGCCACCGGCATCGAGGAGAGAATCCTTCCTGTAGGAGCGCAAGCCCCTGAATTCGCATTGAAGGATTCCAGCGGCAAACTCGTGCGCTCGCGCGACCTGCTCGCCCTTGGTCCGCTTGTCGTTAAATTCTTCCGCGGCCGCTGGTGCCCCTACTGCGTAACGGAGCTAGAAACCTGGCGCGACCTCTACGGCCATCTTCGCGAACGCGGCGCACTCATGGTCGCGGTCGGTCCTCAGATCGAGCGCCAGAGCGACTTCATGGCCAACCAGCACGGCCTGCCTTTTCCCGTGCTCTCCGACCCGGACAACGGCGTCGCGGAGAAATTCGGACTGGTCTACACCATACCCGAATACCACCGCGACTACTTCCTCTCCATCCTCGTCAATATCCCGTTCGTGAATGGCGACAAAAGCTGGCGCCTACCAGTTCCCGCCACTTACGTAATTGCGAAAGACGGAAGAATCATCTACGCAGAAGCCCACGCCGATTTCCGCGTCCGCCCCGAACCTGAAGAAGCTCTGGCCGCCGCTTGCGATCTCCACCATCGCTAACCGCAAAACGAGCAATCTTTCGGTTGCATTTCAGCAGAGTTTCACGAATCCAATTCGTATCATTTAGAAATTCTGGAGACTGCATACTGCAGCCTCACTCCCCGCAGCAGGAACACCTTGCTCCGCGATAACTCCCCGTTCACCAGCTCAACCGACCTCTTCGGTATGTCGAACGCCTCGGCCAGAAACGCAACCAGCGCCTCATTCGCCCGCCCTTCCACCGGCGGAGCCTGTACGGCGATCTTCAACTGCGCCGCATCGCCCTCGCCATACACGCCGACAATCGCCGTTTTCTTCGCACCCGGCTGCGCTCGCACCGCCAGCGTCACTCCACCACTTACCTCGCGCAGCACTAAACGGGTCCCGTATACGGCGCGCGCTTCCCAAACAGCGCCGTTCCCACCCGAATCCGCGTCGCGCCCTCGGCAATCGCAAGCGCGAAATCCCCGCTCATTCCCATTGAGAGCACTCCAAAATTCAACCTCGAATGCATCGCTGCCCAGCGATCCCGCCAATCGCGCAAGCTGCGAAAGCAAGCGCGCGTCACGTCTTCTGCAGCGCCCCAAGGCGCAATCGTCATTAACCCGCGCATCTCCAGATTCGCAAGATTCAGCAGCGCTTCAAACAGCTCAGCGGCGTCGCGCGACTCCGGCTCCAGCCCCTCCTTGGTCTTCTCAGGGCTGAGCTTCACCTCAACCAGCACCGGCAGTCGTTTGCCCAGCTTCCCTGCCGCATCATTGAGTCGTTGTGCCAACCGCAGCGAGTCCACCGAATCCACCGCATCAAACAGTTCTACCGCCCGCGCCGCCTTGTTCGACTGCAAATGTCCGATCAGATGAACGCGGAAAGGCTTCTCTTCGCGCGTGCGCAGTGACACCAGTTCCGCAGCTTTTCCCGAAAACTCCTGCACGCGGTTCTCGCCAAACAGCGTCAGTCCAAGCGAAGCAGCCTCGGCAATCGTCTCCGCCGGATAGGTTTTCGACACCGCCATCAACTCGACGTCATCGCGCCTTCGCCCTGCACGCCGGCACGCATCGGCAATCGCTGTTTCCAGCTTTTCCAGGTTCTCCGCGAGCTGACTCATTCCGCTTTGCCAATGCGCTGACGCGCGCTCTCCAGCCTACCTGTCACCGGGACATGCTCCACCGCGGCCCCAAAACCGATGCGCGGCATGTTCGCGTAGATGCACTCGTAGTTTCCGCGGTCGACCAGAAAACTCTCGTGCCAGATGCCCACTGACCCATTGCCGCCAACCCTCCGATTGAACTCCGCCCATGCAGGCAGATGATTCCCTTCGCGCATATGCGCGTAAGCATGCAGATGGTCGAAGCTGCGCCAGTACTGGACCGTAGCCACACCGCGCCAGTAGATCATTTGTTCCACGTGCAGAAGGCCCATCTCGGGGTGCTTCTTCAGCTCCCCAATCATCGGCGGCATGGCCTTCGCCACAGGAATCCACTTGCTGAACTGGAGCAGTCGATTGACGCGCATCCCGATGATGAACACCACGAACGAATCATCAAACTTCGCAGTAAAACGGCCGGGGAAGATAGTTGACATGCACCGCTCCTGACCGAGACCTCAGCGCCCGTGCTCCTCGAGATATTTCTCCGCCTCGAGCGCCGCCATGCATCCAGTGCCCGCCGCCGTGATCGCCTGCCGATAACGCCGATCCTGCACATCGCCGCATGCATAGACGCCTGGCACCACTATCCCCTTGCGCGTCGTAATCACGTTGCCCTGCGTCAGCACGTATCCCTCGTCGTCGAGATCAATCTGGCCGGCAAACATCTTTGCATTCGGTTCGTGCCCGATTCCCAGGAACATTCCGTCCACGTGCAGAGTGCTCGACGCGCCAGTCACAACATCGCGTAACTTGAGCCCCTTCACTTCCTTCTCTTCCACGCCGAGCACTTCATCCACTACGGTGTTGGTCCTGAACTCGATGTTGGGATGCGCCATCGCGCGCTCCAGCATGATCTTCGAAGCGCGGAACGCGGGCCGCCGGTGCAGCAGCGTGACCTTCGACGCAAAGCGCGTCAGGAACAACGCCTCCTCCATCGCCGAGTCGCCGCCGCCCACCACCGCGATGGGTTTGTCGCGAAAAAAGAATCCATCGCAGGTCGCGCAGCTCGATACGCCATGACCGATGAGCGCCTGCTCGCTCGGAATTCCCAGCCAGCGCGCGCTCGCTCCCGACGCAATAATCAGGGTGCGCGTCAGAACCTCACCTGCCGAGGTGTGCAGGCGAAAGGGATGCACGCCAAGTTCGACGCGATTAAGGTGCGCAAGCTGGAAGTCGGCGCCAAATCTCGCCGCCTGCTTCTTCATGTTGTCGATCAGTTCCGGTCCCTGGATGCCCTCGGGCCACCCCGGAAAATTCTCTACAAGCGAAGTAATGGAAAGCTGGCCGCCGGGCTCATGCCCTTCCAGCACCAGGGGTTTCAGGTTGGCGCGCGCGCTGTAGATCGCTGCTGTCAATCCGGCGCAGCCGGAACCGAGAATTACGGTGTCACGAGTCTCTGTCATCTGGTTTCCCAGTAAATTGTAGACGGCATGCCCGAACCTCTACCCTTCGGAAATCAGAGCACAAATCCCCCGGCCCCCTCAACGCAAACCGCATGCAGATCGGCTGCCGCCTCAAATCACCCTGCAGTAGATAAGATGATACCCATGGCAAATCTGACTCTTGTCTACGGAATGCGGCTGCTACCCGAGGGCGAAGTAAAGGAGATTCACGACGCTACGCTCAAGCTGGTCAATGGCCATGAGGCACACGTCACGATGCACGTGCTCGAGGGCTCGCGCGCGCAAATCGAGGCACAACTGAAGCAAAGCCTTGACGCTTTTTTTGATTTCTACCCGGAGATCTGACCCGGCAGATCCGGCTCTTGGCCGGCTCGCCTGAGCCTGGCGATCACATGCGCGCCTGCGTGACCTTCTTCGAAGAGCTTTGCTTGACGCGCAGATTGTCAATGGCGTAGTCGATAAAGCGCGGCTCGAAGTGGGGATGTTCGCGCATGAAGCGGCACGTCGCGATCACCTGGTCCACGATAAATCGCGGGTGATACGCCGCAAGTTCCAGCCCCTTCCCCACCGTCACCTTGTGGATGATGCTGTCGGCAATCTCGTCTGTCATTTCGACTGCCTGTTTTTTGCACTCATCTTCCAGGATCTTTTTGTAGTTCTCGCGCGATGGCGCACCCACTTCGATCTTGTAAGGCAAACGCCGCAAGAACGCCGGATCCATCAGGTCTTCCGGCTCCAGGTTGGTTGAGAAGATTACCAGTTCCTCAAACGGAATCGAAAATGTCTTGCCAGTGTGCAACTTCAGATAATCAACCTTACTTTCCAGCGGCACAATCCAGCGATTCAGAAGTGTGGTAGGGCTTACAATCTGCCGTCCAAAGTCGTCGATCAGGAAGCATCCGCCGAGCGCCTTTACGTGTAGCGGAGCCTCATAGTAGTGCCCCGTCGCGTCGTAGCGCAGGTCGAGCATCTCCAGCGTCAATTCGCCGCCCGTGATCACAAACGGCCGCTGACATGGAACCCAGCGTTCATCGTAGCTCTGTGCCCTCACCACTGAGAACGCGTTTTCGTCGTCAATACTTGTTGTCTCCAGCGGAAGGTGGATGCTCGGATCGTGCACCCGGATGATCTGGCCCTCAACCTCCACGGCGTAAGGAACGTAAATCACGTCGCTGAAGACCGAAGCAAAGCGTTGCGCTACCGTGGTCTTCCCGTTCCCGGGAGGTCCGTAAAGCAACATGGCGCGGCCTGAATTCAATGCGGGTCCGGCCTGTTCCATGATGCTTTGGTCAAACTGCAAGCCCGTGATCGCTGTCTTGATTTTCTCCGGTGTCACCAGTTCATTGGTCAACTTCTGCAGGTTTACCTGTTCCGTGAAATCATCGAGCGTGACTGGTGCAGGACCGGTATAGTGCTGACGGGTCATTGCGTCGATCACGAAGCGCTTACCCTGTTCGGTAAATGTGTAAGCGAGATCGATCAGGCTATCGGAACTGGAGTTGCGGGCGCCCAGGTTCTGCAGCAGCGACCGGTCAACAGCCATGCGGACCAGTTCGAGAACGATGTTGTAAGGCAGCTTGATCGCATCGCCAAACTGCCGCACCGTTTGCAGACGGCCTACGTAGATCAACTTGAGCATCAGACTAAGCAGATCGCTTTGATCCAGTCCCGTTGCCGCGATGTTTTCCGGCTCCCGGGGAGTGCGGTGCGCGAACCTTTCCAGCGTTTCCTTGGTGATTGCCCCAATGGCGACCAGGTTGTCGCCCAGGCGTCCGCCGCACATCGAAAGACGCTCCAGCGCTTTCGCAATGTCCATTTCCGTCACAAGCTTGGCTCGGACGAGCAAATCTCCCAATCTCAAACGTGCGCTGATAACGGCCCCCTCAAATCCCCTGAATTGCTAACCTCGGATTGCAAATTCATTGTAGCCAAGAAAGTAACTTTGCAATGAACTTAAGTAATACTTAACAATGTGTTTATGGTTACGGGAGTTTCCCCTTGCCATGAAAGTTAAGGAGTTTGGGGTCAAAATGTCCAACCAGACATTAGAGAATTCTGATCTTGTCCGCCCCGGCGCGGTCCCCAAAAAGCAAGTGCTTGCATCGGGAGCTCCCCGTGTTTGCACCGCGATTTATCCTTGTTATCCTGGCCGCCATCGCGCCCGCTGCAGGCTTCGCCGGCGGGCCTAAATATGTGGCCGGAACCGCCTATTTCAACCCCGCTGTGGTCGGGCAGCCGGTGCGCTGGTCGGGCGGCGTTGTCAACTTCTACGTCGACGAGGGCCCGCTCAACAGCCAGATCAGCAATCAGCAAGCTACAACCATGGTCGACACAGCGGCTGCGCTGTGGAGCGCCCTACCTACTGCCGGTGTCCTGCTCAATGACTCCGGTTCACTCAATGAGGATGTCAATGGCTCAAATGTCGTCGCCGGCAACCAGGTATTTGCCGCGCCTTCCGACGTTGCGCCCTCCGCGAGCAGCTATCCTCTCGCGGTCATTTACGACGCCGACGGTTCGGTCATCAACGGCCTCTTCGGCGCTGGAGCCAGCGATCCCACCAGTTGCCAGAACAATGGCGTCTTCACCTGGCTCGATAACATTCAGGCCGATGCCACCATCGCCCATGCAGTCATTCTCCTGAACGGTCTTTGCGGCACGAACTCCAATCTTGTCGCGATGATGCAGTACGAACTGGAGCGAGCCTTTGGCCGCGTCCTCGGCCTCGACTATGCGCAGGTGAATCCCCGAGCCCTCAGCGACGGTGAGCTCAACGGGACGCTGGGCTGGCCCATTATGCATCCCATGAGCGGGTTCTGCGGCGCTGCCGGCGGCATCTGCCTACCGGACCCCAGTGAGCTGCGCTATGACGATATCGCCACACTCAATCGCATTTACCCCATAACCGCGTCCAACATTGCCGCCTTTCCCGGCAAGCAGATCACCGCCGCAAATACCGTCTCCATCCAGGGCACCCTTAGCTTTCGCTCGGGTATGGGCATGCAGGGTGTCAACGTAGTAGCGCGGCCCCTCGATGCGAACGGCAACCCGCTCTACCAGTACGCGGTCACATTTGTCTCCGGCGCATACTTCAGCGGGAATCACGGTAATCCGATCATCGGCTGGACTGACCTCAACGGAAATCCTCTCGCGCAATGGGGATCAAACGATCCGGCTCTCCAGGGTTTCTTCGATCTCAGCGGGATTCCCCTGCCGCCCGGCATGGCCTCTGCGAATTACCAGATCACCTTCGAGCCGATCAGTCCGCTTTACATGCTCACCGAGTCGGTTGGCCCCTACATTGACGGCTCGCCGACCCCTTCCGGAACTATGCCCGTGCTGTCCATTCCAAATATGTCTGCCGGGAGCGCGCAAAGCCTTACCGTCTCCATTGCAGACTCCGCCTCAGGCAACGCAGCGAATGCGATCGCCTCGCCTGACTCGCCTCGCATGGTTCCGCCGGGCGGTTTGTGGTGCGGCCGCCTCAGCCAGGTGGGGCAGACGGACTGGTTCGCATTCCCGGTGCGTGCCGGCCACACTTTCACCATCGTGACCCAGGCACTGAACGAAGCCGGTCTTCCCACCGAAACCAAGGCCCTTCCGGCGATCGGCGTATGGGATGCCTTCAAACCCGTCTCCGCGACGTCACTTAATTCGGCCCCCGCACTCAATGGCTACGCCACTGGCGAAACCTGGCTCCAGGTCACAGCCTCCGCCGACGACATTGTCCGCCTGGGAATCGCTGACATGCGTGGCGATGGCCGCCCCGACTACGCATACAACGGATGGTTGCTTTACGCCGACACAGTACAACCGCCACGGCTGCCCGTTTCCGGCGGTCCTATCGTGATTCACGGCATGGGTTTTCGCCCTTCCGACACCGTGCTGATCGGCGGACAGAAAGCTATGATCACCAGCGTCTACCCGAATGAAATCACCGCGGTTGCCCCTGCCCGCGCACCGGGAACTACCGGCTCGGTTGACGTCGAGATCGACGATCTGCCGATGTTCTATGCGATGGCGATCCTCCCCGGCGGCATCAGCTACGATGCCGCTACCGGCGACTCGCTCACGATCAACACCGCTCCCGCAGGCACCATCCCCATCGGCGTACCGATCCCCTTCACCGTCACCGCACTCGGACCTGACCAGGTCCCTGCCGGCGGCGTCACGGTCACTTTTTCCGTTCTCAGCGGAAACGCCACACTGGCCTGCGGGGCCTCAATGTGCTCCGCCGCCGCAACCGGCGACGGCATAGCCACCATGAACATTACGGCTCCTTCTTCCGGCGCCTCAGTCGTTACCGCATCTCTGGCCAATGGCGCCGTGCTTCAGGCCCACTTCTCCGGGGGCACACCGCCGACCCTCGCTTGCCTCACTCCGACACTGTCGCTTGCTGCGGGCGCCACTGTGAACTGGACAACGCAGGCCCTCACTCTCAGCAACGGCTCGCCAGCCGCCGGTCAAACCGTCGCCTGGCAAAGCGCGAGCAACATCACCGTTTCGGGCACATCCTTATCTACAACCGGCGCAAATGGCATCGCAACAAAATCGCTTGCTGTCGGTCCTCTCGCCAAAGGCCAGCAGACTTCCTCAACTGCCTGCCTCAATGGCACCAGCCAATGCGTCAATTTTGTCGTCCTCGGCGCGCGCCCGGAATTTGCGTGGCTCGAAGCCGTCTCTGGAACCACCCAGACCCTCTCCGCTTCCGGCACTCCCGGACTCGTCATCTTGCGTGTTCGCGATATGAATGGCAACCCCATGGCAGGCGGCATCGTGAACTTCTATCAGTCGCTCTACGCATGGACTGCTCCCTGCCCAGGGCATGGACGATGCGCCCAGGCGCCCCTGCTCGCTATCCAGGCCACGACGGCTACTTCCGCCCTTGACGGCACCGTCACCTTCATACCGGCGGCCATACCGGGCGTGGCCACCAACCTCGTTGCCCTGGCTGCCACCGGAAACTCAAGCGCTCTGACCATCATCGTCGAGCAGCATCCGTAACCACCAAACTCCTGAGACACATGGGCAAACATCTGCCACCTGCGCACTCGCTTGGGCATCACATAACAGAGCGAGGTTCAATGAGCCAACTGACGAAACCGTTCCAGGTCGGAGAGCACGGCGCACGACCGCGCGTAGTGATTGTGGGCGCAGGCTTTGGAGGACTACATGCGGCGCTTGCGTTGCGCCACCTGGCCGTAGATGTGACCGTGGTAGATCGCCGCAACCATCATACTTTTCAGCCGCTGCTCTACCAGGTGGCTCTAGCTGTCCTTTCTCCGGCCGACATCGCCCAGCCCATCCGCACCATCCTGCGCAACCAGGCCAATACCGAAGTCTTGATGGATGAAGTGAACGGGATCGACCTGCAGGCGCGACGCGTCTGGCTGACGTCTGGCGCTCAACTGGCTTATGACTACCTCGTCATTGCCACCGGAGCCACTCACTCTTACTTCGGCAAGGATGAATGGGCGCGTTATGCTCCCGGCCTGAAGGGCATCGAAGACGCTATCGAGATCCGGCGGCGCGTCCTGCTCGCTTTTGAGCTGGCCGAGCGCCAGATGCAGGAGCGCGGCTGGCATCCGCCTCTCAACTTCGTCGTCATCGGTGGCGGCCCCACCGGTGTTGAACTCGCCGGCGCCGTCAGCGATATCACCAAGCTCTATATGCGCCATGATTTCCGCCACATCGATCCATCCAAGGCGCGTGTTCTGCTCTTCGATAGCGGCCCCCGCGTCCTCGCCGCGTACCCCGAGGACCTCTCTGCCAAGGCCGAGCGCGAGCTCTTTCATCTTGGCGTTGAGGTTCACACCAAAAGCCATGTCACGAACGTCGGTCCCGGTTGGGTCGAAGTCAACGATCAACGAATCGACGCCGCTGTCATTCTATGGGCCGCCGGCGTGCAGGCCTCGCCGCTCGGCAAGATGCTCGGCGCGCCCACAGACAAGCGCGGCTGCGTCATTGTCGACAGCGATCTCAATCCGCCAGGCCTCCCTGAAGTCTTCGTTCTCGGCGACCTTGCTCATTTCGAACAGGACGGCAAACAGGTGCCGGGCGTCGCCCAGCCCGCCATGCAGATGGGTGACTATGTCGGCAAAGCCATCGCTGCCGACCTCGCCCATCAGCGCCGTCCAGCCTTTCGCTACTTTGACAAGGGCGACATGGCAACGATTGGCCGCATGGCCGCCGTGGCCAACGTGCAGTGGCCGTTCAAGGCGCACCTCAGCGGACTTCCAGCGTGGCTTACCTGGATGGTGGTCCACATCTTTTTCCTGATCGGCTTCCGCAACCGCATTGCGGTCTTCTCCCAATGGGTCTGGAACTACTTCATGTTTACGCGGAGCGCAAGACTCATCACCGGCGATCAGAATCTTCCCGGCTGGCAAGACCAAGTGAACGCTGGCCCTGCGAAAGAGGAAGATGTCCGCGCCGCCGAAGTGCGATGAGGACCAGCTTCTAGCTCCTAGCTGCTAGCTCTGTCGTACGACTCCGACGATTTTCAAGGCCGGACAGCCCATGTATCAGAGCATCGAAACTCGCCTGGGGATGAAAAGTTTCGGTATGCGGGGTAGGAGCTAGAAGCCGGCGGCTAGAAGCTAGCGGCTGCCTCCATCAAGTAAACTGATAAGAGTCATGCTCGATCTGGGATTCGTCCGGGGCAACCTGGAAGCAGTTGAAGAAAAACTACGTGCCCGCGGCGCCGATCCTGCCGCCCTTCTGGGCAACTTTCGCCAATTGGATCAGCAGCGCCGCGAAGCCATCACCGCCTCCGAGCAGCTCAAGGCCCGCCGCAATGAACTCAGCCAGCAGGTCGCCACCCTCAAGCGGGACGGCAAAGATGCCACCGCGGTTATGGATGAAACGCGCGCCCTGAAAGACAAACTCGACGAACTCGACAGATCCGCTACCGCGCTCGACGAGCAGATGCGCCTCTCCCTTGCCGGCATCCCCAATCTCACCCGCGACGAAGTCCCTGCGGGCAAATCCGAAGGGGACAATGTCACCGTAAAAACCTGGGGCGAAAAGCCGCAATTCACCTTCGCGCCCAAGCCTCACTGGGAACTTGGCGAACAGCTCGGCATCCTGGATCTGGAGCGTGCCGCCAAGCTCAGCGGCGCGCGCTTCGCCGTCTACATGGGCGCCGGCGCCCGCCTCGAACGCTCTCTCATCAGCTTCATGCTCGACACCCACACCCAGAAACACGGCTACACCGAGGTGCTGCCGCCCTTCGTGGTCAATTCCAAGAGCCTCTTCGGCACCGGCCAGCTTCCCAAGTTCGCCGAAGACCTCTTCCGTTGCTCCGATGCCGACGCAGAGGCTGTCGCGCGCGGCGAGTTCAAGGATAACGACCACTGGCTGATTCCCACCGCCGAAGTCCCCGTCACCAATCTCTATCGCGACGAAATTCTCGACGAATCGCGCCTGCCCATCCGCCTCACCGCCTATACGCCTTGCTTCCGCGCCGAAGCCGGGGCCGCCGGCAAGGACACACGCGGCATTATCCGCCAGCACCAGTTTCAGAAAGTTGAACTGGTCAAGTTCACGCGCCCCGAAGAGTCTGACGCTGAGCACGAACGCCTCACCCGCGACGCCGAAGAGATTCTCGAAGCCCTCAAGCTTCCCTATCGCCGCGTCCTGCTCTGCACCGCCGACACCGGCTTCAGCTCAGCCAAGACCTTCGATCTCGAAGTATGGCTTCCTGGCCAGCAGCTCTACCGGGAAATCTCTTCCTGCTCCAACTTTGAATCCTTCCAGGCCCGGCGTGCCAACATCCGCTTCAAACCGGCAGCCAAGGGAAAGAATGAATTCGTGCACACCATCAACGGCAGCGGTCTCGCCGTGGGCCGCACCTGGCTCGCGATTCTGGAAAACTACCAGCAAGCCGACGGCTCCGTCGCTGTTCCCGAAGTGCTCCGGCCCTACATGGGTGGCCTCGAGCGCATTACCTCCCAGGAGCAAAAATGAACAAGCTCCTCAAAAGCTACTTCTACTGGACCTTCCCGCGCGGTCACGTCCACTATGACGTCCTGGTGACGCTCATCCTGCTCTTCATCTTCGTCACGCCTCACCTGTGGGATTTCGGCGACAAGCCTTCGCGTGTACCCGGTCCGCAGCATCCCATTCAAGTAGTGAGCGACGGAAGCCGGGGAATCATCGTCACTGTGAATGCGGATGACCTCTTCGTTCCGACGACCGAGACGGACAGCCAGGTTCGCAAGCAACTGCGCAAGGCCATTGAGCCTGTCACTGGCGACGCCGTCTCCGTAACCCGCTGGGAAACGGCACTCGACGCGCAAGGCAATCGAGTGTGGAAGATCTGGGCGCGGCGCTAGACCGTTGCACGATTCGCCGCATCTTATCCGTCCAATAAGAAAAGGATGTTTATGCACTTGGGAAAGAAAATCTTGCTGGCAGCATCGCTTGCGTTCGTCTTCGCGCTCATCCCCCGGAACGTCGGCGCGCAGGACCTGAAGTCGGTGCTCACCAAGCTCGACGTTGCCGCTGCAAATTTCCACTCAACCTCCGCCAACTTTGAGATTGACTCCATTCAGACCGATCCCGTTCCCGATAAGGACGTGCAGAAGGGCACCGTGTATTACGCGCGTCATGGTTCAGACTTTCAGATGGCGGCGCATATCGACGAGGAGAACGGCAAGCCCGTCCCCAAGATCTACACATTCTCAAAAGGTGTCTTCCGGTTGTATGAGAAACTCCCCGACCAGGTCACGACCTACAAGAATGACAAGATCGGTGGCTATCTTCTGCTTGGCTTCGGCGCCAGCGGCAAAGAGCTCTCAGATAAATGGGACATCACCTACGGCGGCCAGGAAACCCTGAATGGCGTTAAGACCGAGAAGTTGGAATTGATACCCAAGGACCCGGCGGTTCGAAAGAATCTTCCGAAGGTGACGGTTTGGATGGATACGGAGCACGCCGTCAGCCGGAAACAGGTATTCGACGAGGGACAGGGCCAGTCGCGCGTCTCCGTCTACTTCAACTTCAAATTCAATCAACCGTTGCCCTCTGACGTCTTCACGTTCAAGACGGACAGCAAGACCCAGTTCATCAACCGGTAGAGCGCAATCCCTCCCAGGACAAACAGCATTGGAAAGCACTCGAGCGTGTACCGCGCCTCGGGTGCCTCCACCGTCAGCAGCAGCGCGCTGCGCAGCACAGTGTATGCCAGCATCCATGGCCACATTTTTGGACGCATGCACAATCCCGCAATCCCCAGCACCAGGTAGAACGCATTCAGTCCCGCGTAGAACCAGCTGAAGCGTGTTTCAGCGTAATGATGCTTGTACACCCACCAGTCCAAATCTATGGGCAGATTCTCCACCCGCGGTCGCAGCCACATGTCCACCACGCGTCCCACCGGCAGCAATACGTGTGACCGCAATGGATGCGCCGCATATCTCTCCGCAGCGAGCTTTCCGAAGCGCGCATCGATCTCGGGAGTCAGGGTCTGCCCGCTGTTGTTGTAGTCATCGGCCAGTGCCGCAGTCTCGGCATACTGCTCCGGCGAATCAAATGCACGCGCCGGCAACTTCGAGATATCCAGCGTGTCACCCGGCACATTCCAGTACACCTGGTACGTCGAAACAAAATCGAGGCACCAGGTCTTCACCCAGCTCACCCATCCCGCCTGTGTAGGCTCTCCGGGATCCGTCGCATAACGCGGCGCGAGCGGCTCAAACACACGGAACGTGCTCCAGTTGCGCCAGGTCCACGCAGCAAACGGCATCACCGCCAGCAAAACGCAAACCGCGACCATTCGAATAAAGCCGCCTCGAACTTTGACGCGATCCTTTCGCCGCCGCAACGAGACCAGCAGTGCCGGCGCAAATGCCAGCGCCACCAGTGCCCCATCCGGCCGCAGTAGTGCCGCATACGTTACCGCAAACGTAAATCCCAGGGCTGGAGGCCACCCCGGCCGCTCCTGAAACTTCGCCGCGCACCACATCGCCAGCGAGATCGCAAACAGCGTAGGCGCTTCGGTCAAAGGATTCGCCGCATACACCGCCGTAAACGGGCAAAGCGCTGCCAGCCACAACGTGCAATACGCTGCGCCCCGGCTTAACCGCGCTGGAGCCACACGCCCTGCAAAGTCCGCCAGCAGCAAACACCCGACCAGTTCCAGAACAATCTGCACCCAGGCCGCCGAAGCATAATTTTCCATCCCGAACAACTTGAAACACACCGCCAGAAACAGTGGATATCCTGGCAGCCGGATCAATGTCGGATACGTCTCACCGGTACCCACGGTCAGCGCGTACCGTCCCGAGAGCAGCAGATTCTTCGCGATGCCCCCGTAGATCAGCGCGTCTCCGGTGACCTCGTAGAAGTGCTTCAGCATCCAAACACGAAGCAGGGCCCCAGCCAGAAGTGCCGGAACCACGTCAAGAGCGCTCCGCACCCGGTCCTTTGTGCTAACCATTTGCATCGATTGACTCTGAGGTTCAGCTTCCATACGATTCGTACTGTATACCGTAAAGACGGCGATGCCCGATAAACAGATATTTTTCGATCCACAGCGAACACGATGGAAACGCCTCCGCCGCATTCTGGATATCACGGCCGTAGTGTCCACCCTCGTGCTCGCGGTCTTTATCTTCAATGTACTCCGCGGACAACACCTGCCCGAATTGCTGCTGCCCACCCAGAAGCACACGTACAAGGGTTTGCAAAACCGTGCCCAGCCCACGCGTGGCCTCAAGCCGGCTCGCCCTGCACACCGCAAAACAGATCGCAAACCTTCCGATATTCCGTTCAACACCGGCGAAGGCTTGCGCGCCGCATACTACATCCCGTCAGATGCGGCCAGCTACTCCTCTCTCAAGGAGCACGTCCACCAGATTGATCTGCTTTTCCCACAGTGGCTGCACTTCGACGCGCCTTCGCTTGACCTTCAGGGAACCACCTCCGATGGCCACGAATTTCCAATCTTCCAAGGCGGCGTCATTCATGACCCCGATGAAAACAACAAGGTCAAGCGGGTCATCCAACAGGCACGGGAAGACACTGAGATTTTTCCCCACCTCGACAACTTCAACGCGCACACGCAAAGCTGGGACTCGGCGATGGGCGACGTCATCAAGGACCCGGCCAAGCGTAACCAGATCCGTCAGGAACTCCTCCGTCTTCTGACCGCATTCCCCGGCTATCACGGACTGTCATTCGACTTTGAAAATCTGAACGAAGATGCTCACCCTGCCTACCTCTCCATGATTCAGGAGATGTACTCAGACCTGCACGCACGACACCTGCATCTCTATGTCAATGTGCCGGCTTCAATCTCTTCGGAGGATCTCAAAACCATCTCCGCCAACGCTGACGGCGTGGTACTGATGAATTACGACGAGCACGAAGTCGATTCGCAGCCCGGTCCTATCGCCAGCCAGGATTGGTTCATCGGAAATCTCACCCGCGTCCTCAAATCCAAATCCGTGCCCATCGAGAAACTCATCTGCGCTGTCGGCAACTACGGCTACGACTGGGAAATGTCGATTCCGGATCCCAAGGCCCGCGACCCAAAAGAGCGCAAACCCCGAGTCGTCGATACCGAAGAAATGCCTCATGTGTCCGACGTGTGGCAGCGCGCCAGCGATGCTGATGCCGATCTCGACCTCGATTACAACTCGCTCAATCCTCATTTCGAATACATCGACGAGGACACCCACACCCGCCATGTCGTGTGGTTTCTCGATGGCGTCACTCTGCTGAACGAAATGCGCGCCGCGCGCGGTCTGGGTCTTCAGACATTTGCGCTATGGCGCCTCGGATCTGAAGATCGCGCGATGTGGAATGTCTGGGACAAGCCGAGGAACCCCGCGTCGCTTGAGGCGCTCGGCATTCTGCAACCCGGGCATGATGTGGATACGGCGGGCTCCGGCGACATCCTTCGCGTCACAGGATTACCGCAAACCGGCAAGCGCACCGTTACCGTCGATACCGATGAGCCCGACCCAAGCAAGAAGCTCATCATCGACGAGCACATGGATGTCTTTCCCCACACCTACACGGTCGAGTACTACGGCTATCATCCAAACCAGGTTGCGCTCTCGTTCGACGATGGCCCGGACCCGAAGTGGACTCCCAAAATCCTCGACATTCTCAAGGAAAAGCACGTCAAGGGAACCTTCATGATGATTGGCGCAGAGGCACAGGAAAACATCGGCCTCATGCAGAGGGTGCAGCGCGAAGGCCACGAAATCGGCAACCACACATTTTTCCATCCCGACATCAGCGAAATTCCACTCGATCGACTTGACGTAGAGGTAAAACTTACGGAACGCCTCTTCGCCAGCAAACTCGGCGTGCAGCCTCTTTACTTCCGTCCACCTTACGATATCGACGAAGAACCCGAAACCGATGACCAGGCCGCGCCCATTGTGCGCATTCAGCAGCTTGGGTACACCGTCGTCGGCAACAAGATTGATACCAACGACTGGGACGAACGCAACCCCAAAACTCCTGCCGAGATCACGCAATTCGTCCTCGACCAGTTGAACACCATGAAGACGAAGCCCCAGTTTCGCGGCTCCGTCATCCTGCTTCACGATGGCGGTGGAGACCGCTCAGTCACGGTTGCAACGCTTCCCTACCTCATTGACACTCTGCGATCGAAGGGTTACGCCATCGTTCCGGTTTCCTCGTTGATGGGCATGACGACCGCGCAGGTGATGCCGCCTCTTACGCCCAGACAATATCTTCGCGCGATCCCGGACTCCATCGCCTTCTCCGCGCTCTCCATCATTGGCCGCTTCATCGTTCTCGTCTTCTTCGTCGGCGACGTTCTCATGAGCGCGCGCCTCATCATCGTGGGCATCTTCGCCATCATCGATCGTCTCCGTAGGCCGCACCGGCAGGCATCGCCGGGTTTCAATCCCCGTGTTGCAGTGCTCATCCCCGCCTATAACGAAGAAAAGGTCATCGTCCGTACCGTGCGCTCTGTGCTCAACTCCGACTACGCAAACCTGCACGTCATCGTCATCGACGACGGATCGAAGGATCGCACTTTCGAAGTTGCCCGCGAGGCTTACGCAAAAGATATCGCCGCCGGCCGCGTGCAGGTCCTGACCAAACCCAACGGCGGAAAAGCTGCTGCCCTGAACTACGCACTTGAGGGCATCGACGAAGAATTTTACGTGGGCATCGATGCCGATACCGTGATCGCCATGGATGCCGTCTCAAAACTGATTCCACACTTCGAAGATGAGCGCGTCGGCGCTGTTGCCGGAAACGCAAAGGTTGGCAACCGCGTCAATCTCTGGACCCGCTGGCAGGCACTTGAATACATCACCAGCCAGAACTTCGAACGCCGTGCTCTCGATCTTTTCAACGTGGTCATGGTCGTACCCGGTGCCATCGGCGCATGGCGCACCGCTGGAGTCAAAACCGCAGGCGGCTATCCCATCAACACCGTCGCCGAAGATGCCGACCTGACCATGAATCTGCTTGAGCAGAAATACAAGGTGGTCTACGAAGATCGCGCGCTCGCGTTCACTGAGGCGCCCATCGATGCCAGCGGCCTCATGCGCCAGCGCTTCCGCTGGTCCTTCGGAATTTTGCAGGCAGTCTGGAAGCATCGCATGGCCTTCGTTCGCAACAAGGCGATGGGCCTCTTCGCCCTGCCCAACATTCTCATCTTCCAGATGCTCCTTCCGCTCGTTTCGCCCTTCATCGACCTGATGTTCCTTGCCGGCCTGGCGCACTACCTTGTCGACCGCCACTATCATCCGGAAGCCGCCTCGGCCGCAAGCCTCGAAAAGCTGCTCGCCTATTTCGGCGCATTCCTGCTGATCGATTTTGTAACGTCCACCATCGCCTTCAGCCTCGAGCGCCGTCATCCCGCCAACAAAGGCGACGGATGGCTGCTCTTCCACATCTGGCTGCAGCGCTTCGCCTATCGCCAGGTCTTCTCCATCGTTCTGGCCAAGACACTCAAGCGCGCCATCGACGGCAAACCATTCAACTGGGACAAACTCGAGCGAACCGCCCAGATGAGTAAACAAACCGAAGCGCTGACCATGTGAGAAGAATTTGAAACTTCTGTTGCAAAGCCTCATATAAATTGCAAAAAGAAAGGCCAGTCGCATCTCTGGCCCCGATCACTTGTCCCGGGAGATCGATTGTCAAACCGCTATTACACTGGCCCCGTCACCGACCACTTCAACGGAAAGCAGTTTTTTCACGAAGGTCTGCCGTCCACTGACAAGAGCCTCCTCGA
>NZ_JBARMD010000285.1:0-25629 GCF_049802275.1 Occallatibacter sp.
AAAATGCCTACGCTGAATCCCTCACCGCCGACCTTGCTCCGCTCCGCGACCAGCTCTACAACGAGATGCTCAGCCATATCAAGCAGACTGATGAGTCCGCGCCCTATCGGGAGGGCGACTGGTGGTATTACATCCGCACCGAAGAGGGAAAACAATACTCCATCTTCTGCCGCAAGCGCGGCACCGTCGGTGACCCATCCATGACAGCAGCTTCATCGCTGTCATGGGTGGGAAACTACAGCACTCCATTCCCGGATACTCCCGAGGAGATCATCCTCGACGGCAATCAGCTCGCCGAAGGCCTTGCATTCTTCGCAATCGGCGCCACCGACATCTCCGACGACGCCCGCTGGCTGGCCTACACCGTGGACACCACCGGCTTCCGCCAGTACACGCTTCGTATCAAAGACCTCGAAACCGGCGAAACACTGCCCGGAGAAGTCGAACGCGTAGGCTCGGTCACCTGGGCTGCTGACAATGAAACAATCTTCTATTCCGTCGAGGACGAGGAGCAGAAGCGCCAGTTCCAGCTCTTCCGCCATAAGCTCGGTATGCCTCACTCCGACGACGTTCTCGTCTATCAGGACGACGATGAGCGCTTCAACATTGGCGCTGGACGCACCCGCGACGGAAAGTATATCGTCCTCGAATCCGCCAGCCACACTACGACTGAGTGCCTCGTACTCCCCGCCGAGCAGCCCACCAGCGAATTCGCCGTTATCAGCCCCCGCGAAGACGAGCACGAATATGCCGTCGATCATCGCAACGGCCAGTGGTTCATCCGCACCAACGATCGAGGCCGCAACTTTCGCCTTGTCACCGCGCCCGTGAATACCCCCGCGCGCGAAAACTGGGTCGAGCGCATTCCCCACCGCGAGACCATCATGCTCGAAGACATTGATCTCTTCGCCGACTTTTTTGTCGCCTGTGAGCGCGAAGACGGACTGCCTCGCCTGCGCCTCTGGGAGTTCCAAGACCTGGCCCCCGAAGCCAATCCCGCTGGCGAAATCGCCTTCCCCGAGCCCGCCTACAGTGCATCGCCCGGCATCAATCGTATCTGGGAAACAACCACCTTTCGCTACGGCTACCAGTCCCTCGTCACCCCCGGTTCCGTATACGAATACAGCCTCGGCACGCGCGAATCCTCGCTCCTCAAGCAGCAGGAAGTTCCCGGCGGCTTCGATCGCACCCTCTATGCCAGCGAACGCATCCACGCCACCGCACCCGACGGCGTAAAGGTCCCCATCTCCCTCGTCTACCGCCGCGATAAATTTCAAACAGCCCGCTTGGAGAACAAGGTGGGTGCCCCATCCTCGACACAGTCTTATCGCGGCGAGGGTGGGAAAGCTCAAGACTCAACCAGCCATGAGACGAATCGACCACCGCTCTATGTGTATGGATATGGCTCCTACGGTTATGCCCTTCCTCTCGGCTTCAACTCCAACCGTCTCTCGCTGCTTGATCGCGGCGTCGTCATGGCCTACGCCCACATTCGCGGCGGCGGCGATCTCGGCAAACCCTGGCACGACGCCGGCAAAATGCTCGTCAAGCGCAACACCTTCACCGACTTCATCGCCACCGTCGAGCATCTGACTGCCACGGGCTACGGCGATCCCGCGCGCGTCGCTATCGAGGGCGGTTCCGCTGGCGGCCTTCTTATGGGTGCTGTCACTAATTTCCGTCCCGACCTCTTCCGCGTCGTCCTCTCTCACGTTCCGTTTGTCGACGTCATGAACACCATGCTCGACGCGTCGCTGCCCCTCACCGTTCCCGAATACGAAGAATGGGGAGATCCCAACGACGAGACTTACTTCAAGTACATGCTGAGTTATTCGCCCTACGACAACTTGAAGGCCGGAAGTTATCCGGCCATGTTAGTCAAGACATCCCTCAATGACAGCCAGGTTATGTACTGGGAACCGGCAAAATACGTAGCCAGACTTCGCACCCTCAAATCCGATGCCAATCCGCTGCTTTTAGTCACGAATATGGAAGCGGGCCACGGCGGCGCCAGCGGCCGCTACGACTACCTGAAGGAAATCGCCTTCGACTACGCCTTTCTGCTGAGAGAACTGAACCTGTTAAGTCAGGAGAACGAAAGGAAAATTCATTGAAAGTGCAGCAGCTTTTTAGTCTTATCATCGCTGCGAGTCTGTGTTGCTTTGCTGCGAGCATCGCTCCGGCGCAAAATCAATCCGGTTCTGACTCAACGGTCGTCGTCTATCACGCTGAAGACGGCATCGCAGCTCCTGAGTTGCGCCCAACTGACTTCTCACCCATCTTAGCGAACGACTGCAAGTACCACGGCACAGGCACCGTCAGGATGTCCCTGTTTGTCGATTCCCAAGGCAAGTCGCAAAACATCGTTCCCGTTTACCCGTTCAGCGACGATCTCGAGCGCATGGCACTTGGTATCGCGAGAATTGATCACTTTGCTCCGGGTACTAAAGGCGGCGTTCCCATCGCGGTTGCGCAGGAACTCGAAATAAAATTGACTCTCTGCACGGTCAATACCATTGATGAAGGCGGAAATCGTTCGGAAGTCCTCAGGCTCAAATCGCCCCCGGTTCAGAAATTGCTTCCGAGTCCCAATGGGCCGCTAACAACGGTTGTGCTCTTTCCCCGCAGTTCCATCCAAAGCCCCGAGCAGCCAAAACTCAACCACATTGGCGGAGGCGTTTCGGCGCCGGTTCCTCTCAGAACTCCGGAAGCAGAATACCCACTTGAACAGCGAAAAGCGAACGTCGGCGGAACTTGTCTGATCAGCCTCATTGTGGATGCCGATGGAATGCCACAAGATCCCAGAGTGGTGCGAAGTATAAACGAGGAATTGGACCAGAAGTCACTCGAAGCGGTTGCGAAGTACCGCTTCAAGCCTGCCATGAAAGGCAAAGAGCGAGTACCAGTCAGGATGGTGATCGAAGTGAATTTTCGTCTCTATTGAAGGCCCTGCAATAGCCAGAATTCTCAATTCGAACTTGTTAGCCGCGACTTATGCGCCCACAACCCTAGCCCCGGATTCGAGACAAAGAAAACTTCTTCGCCATCAAGCTGGTTATAACCATGCGATAACTTATCCGGGTTGTAGTGTTCCGACATCTCCGCATAATTTCCGTATTGGTAACCCACGCCTTCTATTTCTTCCCGGCTAAGTTGCCCCGGACACCATGTAATCGTGAACCGGCCCTCTGACGACCCATGAATCAGATGCGCCGCCGCGCCCAGTTCCGCCGCCAAATCTGCATTCGCCTCCACCGCAGCCAACGTCGCCGGCGTTCCACGATAGCCATACTTGCGAATCAGCTCATCAATGCGCTTGTCTTCGCCAAACTCGCGCACCGCAGGCGCCAGGACGATCAGTTCCGCACCATCGGCCAGCGCCATTCGCGTGCGATACACCGCCTTGTTCCCCAGCCACGTCGAATGGAATTCGTGCGGATCGAGATACACCACCGCTTTTTTGATTGGCTCCGCAACCAGCTCAAAGTTCACCTTCAAACTAAGTTCCGCCGCCAGGTGGAAACACTCCACATCATCCCCGATAAACAATCCGCGCACCGCCAGCCCGCCATCCGCACGCCGGCCCACCACCGTTTGCACGTACACAATGGGCAGCTCGCGTAAGAAATGGTCCGAAGCATAATTCAGCACCGCACGCACCGGATTCTCCGCGCGCCCCATAATGCGCTCCATCCCATACACGGCGCCGAGGTAATGGCTCAGGTTGATTCCCTGTCTTCCGCCTGCACCCACCAGGATGTTCTTGTTGTAGTTGGCCATCCCGATCACTTCATGCGGTACAACCTGCCCGATGGAGAGAATCAGATCGAAGCCGCCTTGCGAAATCAGCTTGTTCGCCTGCGCCGGCCACGGCACATTCAGCTTCCCTTCCGACTGCTGATAGATGAACTCCGCCGGCACTTCGCCCAGCGTCTCCACATCCGTCCGCCAGTTGTGAACGTGAAACAGTTCCTGCGGAACACCCGGAAACATATGGTCCATCTGTGCAGCCGTCATCGCCGCATGTGTCCCGATGGCAGGCAGCACAGCCTTCAGCCGGTCCCCCAAATATTCCCACGCTGCGCATGTCAGCAAGCCAGCCTGCGAATGAAAACGCGTGATATCCGGCGGCACTGCAAGGACCCGATGGCGCCGTCCCAGCTTATCGAGGCTCTCTGCCAGGAGTTCCGCTAAACGTCGCGCCCCGAGGTCAACATCAACACCACCAACGGCGCAATAAATCCCCATGCGCTCAACTCTAACCCAAACGGGCCTTTGCGGAACACAACTACCACCTTGCGGACTGCAGCCCTCGGAGCAACACCGGTGCTCGGCTGCGGATCAAACGACCTTTGCAGAAGAGGATGTTGAGCGGTGAAGGAGATGTTTTCGGGGTACTTGGTTGCTCGCGAGCAACTAACGAAATATTGAGGGTAACCTACAAGCATCTTTCAACTTGCACCTTGCGTTTCCAGCATGATGACGGAGTATTCTAGAGGAGAAAATGTATGCCAAAGTTGAAAGTGGTTCCCACAATCAAGCCGTGTGAAGGCGGCTTCGAGACCGAGGTTCGAGCCGTCGAATCATTTTATAAATGGCGAAAAAAATACAGAGAAGTGGGCGATGCCTATATGGAGGCCATTCAACTTGGCCTGGCAACCTTGGAGGGCGATCCGGCGGGAAGACTCTCGTTTGTCAGGAGAACCCTCAAACTCGAAGCTACGGTCGAGACCGAACTTCTTGAGCGATGCCGATTCCGGCGCTTCTGAATCCGCGATGACGCGAGGCATCTGATGCCCGCCCTTATCGACACGTATACATGCATTGCATTGATTTGTGGGGGATGGTGGGCGGTCAGGGACTCGAACCCCGGACTTCCTGCTTGTAAGGCAGGCGCTCTAACCAACTGAGCTAACCGCCCCAATGGCGGAGGGCCGGTTGGCGGCCCTTTGTCATCATAGCAGCGAACAGGTTCCCTCGCTGATTCCCCTCGCCTTTCCTGCGATGCTGCGAGTGGAGTCAATCAGCTGCTGTTGATAATCTAATCATCGTGCCTCACCTCATCGTGAACGCAGACGACTTTGGACTCGCTCCCGGAGTCAATCGCGCCATTCTCGAGCTTCACGCTGCCGAAGTGCTCACCAGCGCCACGCTCATGGCGCATGCTGCCTGCACGGAAGAAGCCGTGAAAATGGCCCTCGCCATGCCGACACTCGGTGTGGGCTGCCATATCGTTGTCGTCGACGGCACGCCGGTTTCAGACAAGCGGGCGATTTCGTCCCTCATCGATCCGGGCACCGGGCTCTTTTATCCGACGATGAGCAGTTTCCTGAAGCGTCTTTTCACGGCGCGCATTCGCAGCGCGGAGGTCGAGGCCGAAGCCGCCGCGCAGATAGCCCTGCTGCAGAGTTTTGGCCTCCGTCTCACGCATGTCGACACCCATAAGCACATGCACATGTTTCCCGGAATTCTGCGACCGGTGCTGCGTGCAGCAAAAGCCGCGGGCATTCACGCCATTCGCAATCCATTCGAGCCGGTTTGGAGCTTGAATGCGACCACCGACGCACCTGAGGTGCGGCGTGCTGAAGTCATCCTGCTTCGCCGGTTTGAGTCCCGCTTTCGTCGCATCGCCGAAGAAGAGGGATTTCGAACCACCGATGGAGCTGTGGGAGTTCTGGCTACCGGCTCTGTCAATATCGCAACCGTGAATGCCCTGGTCACCGCTATGCCGGAAGGCACCTTTGAACTGGTCTCCCATCCCGGCTACCGCGACGAGCAGCTGGCACGGGCGAATACGCGCCTGCTGGAATCGCGCGAAATCGAGCGAAATGCTCTCATGGCCATCAAGGACTACCGAGGAATTGATCTCGTGTCGTTTGCCAGCCTCGGTCACGCGGTGGAACAGAAAGCTGCCGGCTGAAGCCGCACAAATCATGGGTTTTGCATCTTCTCCCTGAGTCGAGACGTCAAACCAAAGCAGGCGGATCTCAAAACCTGAATCTCTTTTTTTTTCGAACGCAAGGCGGCCGTATGCGCATCGGCATCACGTGTTATCCCACCTACGGCGGCTCCGGCGTTGTAGCCACCGAACTCGGCATTGAACTCGCTGCGTCGGGTCATGAGGTCCATTTCATCTCATACTCGCAGCCATTCCGCCTCAGCGGGCGTGACGACGGCATCTTCTATCATGAGGTTCCCGTCTCAAGCTATCCGCTATTCGAGTTTCCTCCATACGACCTGGCGCTGGCCTCGCGCATGGCAGAGGTTGCGGAGTTCTGCGATCTCGATCTTCTCCACGTTCACTACGCCATTCCGCACTCCGTGAGTGCCCTCCTCGCCCGCCAGATGCTGGCCGTGAAAGGTCGCAAGCTTCCCTTCGTCACCACGCTTCACGGCACTGACATTACACTCGTGGGACTTGACCGCAGTTACCTGCCCATTACGCGCTTTTCTATCCAGGAAAGCGATGGCGTGACCAGCATCTCAAGCTATCTCAAAGAGAAAACCGTCGTGGACTTCGGTATCTCCCGACCCATTGAGGTCATCCCGAACTTCGTCAATTGCGATGTCTATACGCCTTTCGCCGACGAAGATCTTCGCGTAAAAGCGCGATCCAAATTTGCCCGCCCCGACGAAGCCATCTTGATCCACTTGTCGAATTTCCGTCCCGTCAAACGCGTCGTCGACGTGGTTAAGGTATTCGCGCAAGTGGCGCGCGAAGTTCCAACGCAATTGATCCTGGTCGGCGACGGTCCTGATCGCTCCGCCGCGGAGTGGCTGGCGCACGACCTCAAAATCAATGAAAGAATTCATTTCCTCGGCAAGCAGGATCGCGTAAACGAGCTTCTTCCCCTGGCCGATCTCATGATCATGCCCAGCTCGCTCGAATCCTTCGGCCTCGCCGCCCTTGAAGCCATGGCCTGCAAGGTTCCCGCCATCGCAACACGCGTTGGCGGAGTGCCCGAATTGATTGAAGACGGCGTAACAGGCCTGCTTTTTCCGGTAGGCGATGTCGACGCTATGGCCGCCGGGGCCACCGGTCTTTTGACGGACCGCACCCGGCTCGACGCGATGCGCGATGCCGCCCGCAAAGATGCGCAAAAGCGCTTCTGCGCTTCCCTGGTGCTTCCCATGTACGTCAAGTTTTACGAGAAGATACTCGGCAGGTAGAGCTGCTCCGATTAGCGCGATCACGGCATAAGGTCAGCTTCATAGCGCGGCGCGAATCCGATCCGTTCCCAGAACTCTCTCACCACCGCGATTGTCTCCACACTCACCTGCGGCGGAGTCCGCAGAAGAATCGCAGCGCCGTTTCCTCGTTCTTCGCCATTGGTCATCGCCATGCCCGTAAGCTCCTGCACATCTGCCACGAGTGCCACGCACTTATCCGGCCGATAGGTACATGAAGCAAGGTCCGCAATCGACTGTCTTTTCGTCGGAGTAATCAGAACCGTGCGCGGAGGCGCCATCCGGTCAAGCAGACAGAAAATTTCCAGCTTCGATTCCAGTTCATCCGGCACGCAGTCAATCGCCAGGTCGGCCTCGCGCACTGCCTCTTCGATCGTGGTGGCAAACGTCACCTTCGGCAGCGCCGCCGGCCCCAACTGCTGGCGCAGATATTCCTGCGCGTGATGCAGATTTGAGGGCATTACATCTTCCAGCAGCACTGTGTAGCCGGCGCGGGCGACGACGAGCGCGAGCCATCGGCCCAGCGGCCCGGCTCCGATGATGGCAGCTTGCATCCCGGACTTACTTTGCGGCCAGGGCTTTGGCTACGTCTTCAGCGTTAGGCGAGGAATGCACGAGATGCTCGGCAATCCGCGCGCGCTCTTCAGCAGAAAGCGTGGGAACGAGGGCCAGGATGCGACGCAACGTCACTGCAACATCATCGATATAGTTCATCAGTCGAATGGCTTCACCAGACAGCGGCATTGAGGAGTCCTCTTGATTGAAGTCAGTCCCCATTGTAGGCGGTGAGGTCGCGAAGGGGAAGCGCGCCCGATGTGCGGGCGCTTTTTGATTGTGCAGAGGGTAACCGCTACTGGTCGAAACGAAGGAGAGTCGAAATCATTGCTTTTGCCAGATCGTCGGTCTGTTCGGTCGCAAGAGTGGTCTGCGAAAACCATGCGGTTGAGTCAACATCGTCCTGCGTCTGAACAACCAGTTCGTATTCCCGATCGAATCCCAGCACCTTGCCTGAAAAGCGCACTTTCTTCTTTTCTGGATCGAATTGCATTACGAAGCCCATGTCGTCTTCGCGGCGAATCTCCAGCCGCTCTCGATCTGGATTCACCGAACATAAAACCGTGCGGCCTGCCCTGGTGTTCACGCTCTCACAGCGAATCGCAATCACTTCGCGCAATGCGTTCAACTGGTGTGGAAGCTGTCGCACCAAAAGCGCTGCCCTGGCGTCTGCCTTCTTTTTAATCTCGACCGCTTTCGAGCGCTTAGGCTCGTAGTTTTCCAGTTCTTCCTCTTCCCAGGTCGCGGGAACTTTCTTCTTCTCAGGCACAGCCTCGGCCTCCACGGGCTTTGTGACCTCCGCGATGCGCCGAGAAATCGTGTCAGAAACAGTCTGAGTGGTCATAGGCTTGGGGCTTTCTTTTCCGATGTTAGCCCAAGTTCGCTTTCAAACAACTGACACTACCGTGCAGGGTAACGGTACTTTTTGGGGATGCGATTGCCATGATTGTCGCCTTTTCGGTGCTCCAGTCGAAGGCCTATTTCGCCCGCCGGACCAAAAATGGGCTATCTTCATTTTTTGGTTTGACAAGCTAAACAAAAATCGGCAAATCTGCTTGTCGCGGCACTTGACGGTGCAAACGTGAGGGATTCGTCAACTCCCTTTACCGACAGTGCAACGCCCACCCAAGATCGATAAACCGGCGCGTCGAACTAGCCAAAATCTAAAATCACTACCCCCAAACGCGCCGAGGCGGCCCATCCTCCCACAAGGAATGGACCGCTCATCGCATTCCGGACTAATCTTGCTTGCCCGCCGGAAACCCAATCTCCGCGCCCTCAGCCTCGGTCTTCTCCAATCAGCCTCGTTCGACTCCGTACAAGCTGATAGCTGCTTCTCAAAGCGTCCGCTTGAACAGCGGCGTAGCAATCAGCAGCGTGCCAATTCCAAAAGCAAACAGAAACAGCAGATCGCCTCGAATCGCAACAAATCCGCCATCCTTCAGCAAAATCGCCTTGAACCCGTGAATCGCGTATGTGAACGGATCGACAATCGCAATCGCCCGCAGCCACGGCGGAAACGCGGCGATCGGATAAATTGCCCCCGACGGAAAGAACAGCAGCGTATTCAGCACGCCAAACATCGCGCGCGGCACCAGCGGATCGTCCACCCGCACCATCATCAGAAACATCATTCCGTTGAAGGCGATCGATACTCCCACGATTAACAGGAAGAGTTGCAGCAGCGCCATGGGGTGAAAAATCACGCCCAATCCCGCCATCAGCGATCCAATCACCGTAAGCGAAATCCCCGCCAATACCGCCTTGATTGCGCCCGCCGCATTCAGCCCCATCACCAGTTCGAGCTTGCTGATCGGCGTCACCAGGTATCCCTCGTGCACGCCTCGGGCCTTGTCGTCGATGTACAGCATCCCGCCGCCGATCATCACCGAGATGTACATCGCAAGCGCGATCGATCCGGAAAGTAGGTACTTCATGTATTCGACGTAGGGATAGAGTTCGACGATCTCCAGAGCGATGTTCTTCACCACGCGATCCTGAATCACCGGCTGATTCAAAGCGTCGACAAGCGATTGCATCTCGCCCTCGATCGACCCGCTAAGGAACTGATCGGAGTTGTCCACGACCAGCCCGATACTCGGCGCATCCTGCGCATACACGCGCCGCGAATACTGTGCCGGAATGATTACCGCTGCATCCACCTTGCCGGTCCGAACATCTTCGCGCGCTTGTGTTTCATCGTCGTAATTGACTGTCGTAAAAGTTGCGATGTTTACCGCGATCGAATCGAACGCCTCGCGCACCTTTAGCGATTGCGGGCCGTGGTCGTGATCGACAACCGCAACCTTCGCCCCGCGGATCTTGCCGCCGAAAGCATTTCCCAGAATGATGAGCTGCACCAGCGGCAGCATCATCGACATGATCATCAGCACGGGCGAGCGAAAGAATTTGCGCATCTCGCGCTCAACAATGGCAAGAAATCTGTTCATGGTTGTGCTCCCGGCCGCGGCGGCATCGTGAAGACCGCCTTCACCTGTTCATCCCGCAATTGACGGCCCGTATAGTGAACAAAAACGTCATCGAGCGACGTGTTTTGCACGCTCAGTGAAGTGAGTTGCTCGCCCATTGCCTTCGCCATCTCCACCAACTGGGTCGTGGTCTGCGAGCCATTCGAAGTCAGCACGCGATACACTCCCGCAGACTGCGACTGCACCTCCGTTACATCCGGAAGCGCTTCCAGGCGCGCCTTCCACTCCGGATCCTCGCGATTGAATTGCACTTCGACCACGTTCGATCCGGGCACGCTCTGCTTCAACTCCACCGGAGAGCCCAGCGCCACCAGCGTTCCGTGATCGACAATCGCAATGCGATCGCAAAGCCGGTCGGCTTCTTCCATGTAGTGCGTCGTCAAAAGCATGGTGAGGTTGCGCGTCTTCTTCAAGTTGTTCAGCATCTCCCACACGGCAATGCGCGAGACAGGGTCAAGACCAGTGGTCGGCTCATCGAGAAAAAAAATCCGCGGATCATGCACCAATCCACGCGCAATTTCAAGCCGCCGCCGCATGCCTCCCGAAAGCGTTTTGGTCTGCGCCTTCCGCCACTTCGTCAGATCCACCGCTTCCAGAACCTCGGCGATATTCTTTTCCCGCTGCACCTTCGGAACGCTGTAAAGCTTTGCGTAAATACTCAAATTCTCTTCGACCGTAAGATCCTGATCGCTTGTCAGCGCCTGCGGAATCACTCCGATCATCCGTCGCACTGCATCGGGCTCCTTCGTTACATCGTGTCCGCCAACAATCGCCTTCCCGCTCGTCACTGGAATCAGCGTCGTCATCATGCGAATCAGTGTGCTTTTGCCCGCTCCATTCGGCCCAAGCAGCCCGAAGATCTCTCCATCGGCGACCGTGAAATTCACACCCTTCACCGCCTCGAAATCGCCGTACTTCTTCACAATGTTTTCAACGCGAATCGCAGCCTCCGCCTGGCCGGGCAGCGGATCCGGAGTAGGCGTAACGGTACGCGCGTGCGACGTCATTGCTTCACCAGCTTGGCCTTCGGTATATACACCTCGGCCGTCATTCCCGGCACGAACTTCTCTTCGGGGTTGTCGATCAGCAGCTTCAGCCGCACTGTCTTGATGTCGCGCTTTCGGCCTCCGTTGATGTCGCGCTGCGTGGCGAAGTCCGCTTCTGCCGATTTGGCAATTACTTTCCCCTGCACCGTCGCGCCGCTGGGCATCACCACTTTCAAACTATCGCCCAGTTGAACCGCATCGGCCTGCGTCTCCGGTAGGGGTGCGTAGACCCATGTCTGGGTCAGGTCCATGATCGTCGCGATGGTCCCGCCCGCCGCCAGCACCTCACCCTGTCGGGCCGCAAGCACATTCACCGGACCCGAAACAGGTGCGAAAACCTTGGCATAGCCCGCCTCTACGTTCGCCTGATCTGCCAGCGCCTTGGCATTCAGCACGACGCCGCGTGTCGAGGCCACAGCTTGTGCTGATGCATGGGCCAGCAGTTCGTGCGCGCGCGCCTGCTGCAGAGCAGCCTTCGCCGCGGCTATATTTGCACGTGCAGACTCCACAGCGGCCTGCGCAGCATTCAAGCTGCTCACGGCTTCATCCTTGGCTTGATCGCTCGCGATCCCCTGTTTCGCAAGTGCAACCGTTCGCGTTGTATCGGCCTTCTGATGCTCCAGGTTCGCCTCTGCCTGCGCCAGCGCCGCCTGGCTTGCCTTCACCTGTGCTTCTGCGTTGATCGTCGCACTGGAGACTTCGCCTTCATTCTGGCGCAGCGTTGCTTCGGTTTCGGCCAGCTTTGACTGGTCGCTCTGAACGTTGGCTTCGGCCGCTTTTTGAGCCGCCGCCAGATCGTCGCTCTCCACTACCGCAATCAGATCGCCGGCCTTCACCGACTGCCCCTCGTCCACGTTCAGCGTTTGGATTCGTCCTGGGATCTTCGCGCTCACCAGTACTTCGTTCGCGTCGACTGTGCCGATCAGCTTCAGATCGCCTGACGTACGGGCCGTCAGCAGATACCAGACAAGTGATCCAACCATAAGCAGTCCCAAGATCATGAAAACTCTATTTCTTGCGTTCATCGCTTCTCCCAACAAAATGTCGTGCACTCGGAAGTTCCGGCATCGTCGTATCCCCAAGCACCTTCGCAGCCAGTTCTGCGCCATGCGCGCGATCTACAAATACCGTCTGCCCCAGAAACTCCACCATCGCCCGCCGCCGTGCTTCCAGCACTTCGGGCGCAAATGGATCGAAGTCCATCAGCAGCCGCCAAACCGGTGCAGCCAGAAAATAGAAAACATTCGCTCCCAGCGTGGAGAGGTGAATCTGCATCCAGTCCGCATTGATCAGCTCTCCCGAAGCGATTCCCTCGCGGACCATCGACTGATGCATCGCCTGCATTGGCGCGAACACCCGCTTCACCACGATCGACATCGCGCTGGCTTCGCCCTGGTGCATGCGCATCATCTCCTGCTGCATCAGGCTCTGAAACTCGCCCTGCGACAGAATTCGGTCGAAGTGATTCAATGCCGAGCGAATGAGCCGTTCTCCAGGTGACGCTTTCAACAGAAAGACCGACATTGACTGGTCGCGAACCCTGCCCGCGATCATTTCGAGCGCCGCCGCGTAGAGGTTTTCCTTGCTGTCGAAGTGGTAGTAAAGCAGCGCCTTGTTCACTCCCGCGGCCGCAGCAATCTGATCCATACGTGCGCCAGCCATCCCCAGCGCACTGAATTCGCGCAACGCTGCATCGAGAATTCGTGCGCGAGTCTCGGAAGACCGGTCAGAGGGAGCAGAAGTGGTTTGTGTCTCGGAATTCATATTGACCAAACAGTTAAACTAACTAGTTAGTAAAAATAAAGCAGATTTCGATCCTAAGCAAGCTGGAAAAATATCATCGTGCTACTTCTCCGTAACCCTTTTATAATCAGCGCGGGAACCGTCGCAATCTTGATAATTGCTAACGGTCGGGATTAATTAGTTCGTTGCACGAGGGGGAACCGGAAATGGAAGACCAGAATATCTTCATTGAAATGAAGGAACTCCGGCATACCATTCAGGCTGCAGTAATCGTTCTTGTTTCGCAAAAAATCCAGTTGGAACATCCACACAGGCCAATCACAGAGTGCCAGTCCAATGCGATGGAAATATTGCAGAGCGCCCTGGCCCTAACCCGAGCTTCACCCTAGAGCACTTGCTCTAATGTTTCTGCAGCACTGGCGTGCCGCACTACTCTGCGCCCTTCGGGAGCGAACGGTAGGATCGTCATTACTGTGATGAATGAAGAAGTTTGCGGCCTCGAGCCAATTCTCTGTGCTCCCCTGCTGCGTCGCGTCGACGCAGAACTGATTGGGCTGTTGCGAGAACTTCGACCCGACGAATGGGATCTATCGACCGTCGCGCCCGCATGGAAGGTCCGCGACGTGGCCGGGCACCTGCTCGACACGGTTCTACGCAAGCTCTCCCTGGTTCGCGACCATTGCTTCGTTGAAAACTCAACCATTCGATCGCCGCAAGGTGTCGTTGACCTGGTCAATCGTCTGAATCACGAGGGCGTCACGGTTTACCGTCGTCTCAGTCCTCCGGTTCTGATCGAGATTATGGAAACGGCCTGCCGCCAGAGCGCCGACTTCCATGAATCGCTCGACCCCTTTGCTCCCGCCGTATTCAACGTGAGCTGGGCGGGTGAATCCGCTTCCCTCAACTGGTTCGACACCGCTCGCGAACTCACCGAGCGCTGGCATCACCAGCAGCAGATTCGCTTCGCCACTAATCGTCCCGGCATCATGACACCGGAGCTTTATCATCCGGTCCTCGATTGCTTCGTTCGCGGACTGCCGTACGCCTTTCGCGACGTGGAACCGCCCTTCGGCACAACCGTGCAGTTGGAAATCGCCGGCAACTGTGGCGGCACCTGGCTGCTGAAGAGGCGAGATTCAGGATGGGGCTTTGCGGGTCCATCCGAAACCATGCCAGTCGCTCGCGTTGTCATCCCGCAGGAGCTTGCCTGGCGCGTTTTCACGAAGGGCATCGATCGCAGAGAAGCGCTGGCACACTCATCCCTCGAAGGTGATCGCAACCTGGGTGAGCGCGTTTTCCATCTCACTGCCATCGTGGGCTAGGCGTGCCCCCGGGATTGTACCCGCCGTACAATCCGATCCGGATCATGCGAAGAAATTGACGCCGCCCTTCGAATCGGATGAGTTCGATGGTGATTCAGACGAGCTGTCTGCTTCCTCCACAACCTCGGAGTCTTCCTCTTCCAGCCCCCGTTCCGTCTGCTGGTTGGCCCCGTTGTATGCATCATCGCCCAAGCGCCCCGAGGGATCGAGCGCAAAGGGCGGCTGCACCTCGCGCTCCTCGCGCGTCACCGTTGCGGATTCCACTCCGCGGATTCCGGGTATCGGACTAAGTCCCATTACGTTCTCCCCGTTCATATCTCATCGGCAGAATATGGCGGAACTTCAGGCAGCTTGCCGCCGCCAGGTGCAACTTAGGCCTCGATGTGGCGACGGCAAAGCTCATTTACGGCAACACATCTCCGGATCAAGCAGTCGCGGTCCGGGGCCATCGGCTGCCAGGCGATCCCATGGGTTCCGAAGCGGGCAGACCTGCAACGACAGACACCCGCACCCTATGCAGCCATCCAACTGGTCGCGCAGCCGCGTGAGGCGCTCGATCCGATCGTTGAGCTGCGCCCGCCACCGCGCCGAGAGCTCCTTCCAGTCCGTCGCCGTTGGAGTTCGCTTCTGCGGCAATGTTGCAAGCGCGTCCCGAATCTCCGCAAGCGGGATGCCGGTTCTTTGCGCCACCTTGATCACCGCCACCCTGCGCAACACCTCACGGGCATAGCGCCGTTGGTTTCCACTGTTGCGCCAGCTGGAGATCAAGCCCTCCGCCTGGTAAAAGTGCAGTGTCGAAATCGCCACGCCGCTCCGCGCCGCCACTTCCCCTACGCTAAGGGCCTGGCGAATCGTCGGGCGTTGCGCCTCCACTTTCAGCAATTTGCTTGCCATGCACAATCCCTCTTGACCTCAAGTTTACTTGAGGTTTTACTCTTGAGCCAGTGGAGGAATACAAAATGACGGAATCCCCGATCAAGGTAGGGCTTGTATACGGTTCAACCCGAGCCGGCCGCTTCTGCGACACCGTGGCGCGCTGGGCCGCCAGCCAGATCGGCGCCCGCGAAGGTTTCGCGCTGGAGATTATTGATCCCCTGGCAGCCGAATCCCTCGGCGCACCGGAGTTCAAACAGCGCATCGCCGCTTGCGATGCATTTATTGTGGTCACGCCGGAATACAACCACGGCTACCCCGCACCGCTCAAGGAACTCATCGATTCGTTCGGGTCGGAGTGGCATGCCAAACCCGTCGCCTTCGTTTCGTACGGCGGCATCTCCGGCGGACTGCGGGCGGTTGAACAACTCCGCCTCGTCTTCGCAGAACTTCACGCCGTCACCATCCGCGACAGTGTCAGCTTCGCCGGCGCATGGGAACAGTTCGACGCCAGCGGCTCACTGCGCAGCCCCGAGCGTGCCGAGCGATCTATGGATGCGATGCTCCGCCGTCTCCACTGGTGGGCCGTCAGTCTCGCCCACGCCCGTAACATCTGGCCTTACGCCAAAACAGTCTAGTGATTGAATTCGGCACGCCACATAATTGCTTGCGCCTTTGTTAAATTGTGAGAGCGGACATCATCCAGTGCGCTGGAATACAGCGTCCCCTGAAAGACACAAGCATGAACAGCAAGTCGGACAGACTGCTATTTGTTGTCGATCACGCGGGAACCATTTTGTTTGCGATGGAAGGTGCTTTCGCAGCGATCGCGGGCAATCTCGATTTCTTTGGTGTGATGGTGGTTTCATTCGCGACGGCTCTGGGTGGCGGCGTATTGCGCGATGTGCTGATTGGAGCCACTCCACCACAGGCCATCCGCGATTGGCGCTATGCGGTCAGCGCATTTGCCACGGGCGGGGCTGTGTTCATCCTGCATCAGTTTGCCCATCAGATCCCTTCGCAACTTCTAATGATTCTTGATGCGGCGGGTCTGGCATTGTTCGCGGTGGCCGGAACGCAGAAGGCCCTTGGCTACGGCATCCCTCCCTTCATCGCCATTTTGATGGGGACGATTACTGGCGTGGGTGGAGGAGCTATCCGGGACATTCTGCTGATGCATATTCCCATCATCTTGTATACCGACATCTACGCCATTGCCGCGCTGATTGGCTCTGCGGCGATGGTGCTGGGACGAAGGTTGGGGCTTCATCCGGCATTGTCTGCGGTCCTGGGTGGCGTTGTCTGTTTCTCGCTCCGCGTATGCGCCGTCTGGTTTCATTGGAACCTGCCGAGGGCATCAGTTCCATGAGCAGGCGTGACCGGTTGATGCCGCTGATCAATCCTTGTGCCTGCTCAGCTTCTTCTTTACGTCGGGCATGAACTCACCAATGGTGTTGATGATGACACCCACCCACGCCTGCGTGATTACGCTCTGATATCCCTTGACGGTGATGGTTGGATTATTAGGATTCCAGGTGGCGCTGATCGCTCCCGCTCCGAACGCCGCCGCAAAGGGCATGATATTGGGTCTGAGTGATTTTTCACTGCGATCGTAGGTTATAAAGTTCCTGATGAACGCGTGTCGAAGGCGCGGCCACCCGTCGCACTTGCAACGGTCATAGCGCGGCTCCCATCCAACCATCCCCTGGCCCAAAGAGGTGAATGAGTTCTGAATAATATTTGTCGCCTGATTGGATCCGACGCGTTTGGCGAAGCCAGAGAATCCATCTCCCCAGTCTTCGGGCGTATTTCTCACTTGATCGTGCACCGCGAAAAATCCAGTCTTGATATAAATGCCGGGTGTCGTATAGGTCTGGCGAATGTAAAGCTTGAAACGCTCCCGGCCATTCAGCGCAACCAGGGGAGCATTCTTGGGAATGTATGCGCCATACAACCAGTTAACCGGAAGCTGGGTGTTTACGGTCGGTTCCGGTTGCCCTGTTGTTTGAGTTTTTTCTTGCGCGAATGAAGTCGTAACCAGAAGTGCCACGAAAACTCTGATCACCAATCTTCGAAAAATCATCTCGCGGCGCAAGACCTGCCGAACTAAGCATCGAGTTCGCATTCAATATTCCTGCTCCCGCCGTGCTGCTCGATCGCAGTTCTTGACCGAACCTCGGTACTGCACCTGCATCCAGATGAGCCGCCCCACCGCTAAGCGGTACCGGACATGAGCGAATCCCTTGTCCCGAAGTCGGTCGCGCAGCTTTCTACAATCTCGTATAGTCCGTTGTTTGATGCTCTGCCACTGGCAAATGTGCCAGTCAGGAATTATTTACTCGCAGATCTGAACCCGCTATCAGTTCGAGCCAAAGGCCAGCAGACGCCCGTCGCAATCCTTGACCACAAACTCTCGGCCGCCCCAGGGTACGTCGCCAAGATCTCGAGTGAACACCACGCCCCTGGCTGCGTACTCGGCATAGAGCGCGTCTAAATCTTCCACAAGCAGGTATGCGTCCAGCAGTTCGTCTGCATATTTGTCCGGATTGGCTGTGGGCGGCTCGGCGCAGCGGAAATGTATCGCGTGATGGTCGCGCGCCACGATGGCGTATATCGGCGGATCGTCCCATGTCCCCCGACACTCGAAGCCGAGCTTGTCTTTGTAGTATGCAATCGTGCCGGGAATGTCGGTGGTGAAGAACTGGGGTGCGATCTGACGGATCATGGATCAAGTGTAAGGCAGGTCTTGCTAACTCGAAAGGGGCGGCTATCGGGAACGGCCGAAAATAAAACGTGGCCGTCAGGACTGCTATCTCGAAACCTCAAACACGTCGGGCGTATCCCTCGACTGTTAGCTGAAAGTCGCGCGGATTTTCGCACGAGTGCATTCAAGGCGGGCGTACACTGAACCAGCTTGTTAATGTACAACTCTTCTTCGGAGGACTGAATGAAAATTCAGGTCAACAGCGACAAGACGATCCATGTAGATACCAGCCTGACGAGCTTTGTTAAAGACCAGGCAAAGCGCGACCTGGACAGGTTCGCCAAAGAGCTTACGCGTGTAGAGATTCATCTCAGCGACATCGATAACAAAAAGACCGGCCGCGCCGACAAGCGTTGTCTGATCGAGGTGCGTCCCGCCGGAGACCGACCTCTCACAACAAGCACAATTGCCGCGACAACCGAGTCAGCGGTTGACGGAGGCCTAAAAAAGATGAAGCGGTTACTTACCACCTTCTTTGGCAAGAAGGGAAGGCCAGCCGCGCAGATCTCGGCGCCTGCGCCGAAGCCAAGGAAAAAGGCAGCCTCAGCGAAGAAACCTGAAGTGAAGGAAACCGCAGCAAAGAAAGCAGCAGCGAAGAAGCCGACAAAGCTCAGCCCTCGCGGCCCCAAGAAAAAAGGCATCTATCAGGCCCGGCGGAAGGGCTGGCCCCGATAGAGAATTTAAGAGAATCCGTCATCACCGCCCGTGAGTATCAATACCTTGTGGATCGCATGTACGGTCTCAAGCGAAAACTGGAAACTAGCGACTGACTACTTGCATGGAATGCAGAAGAAGCTGGCGAGGGCAACTAGCAGGATTCAGAGCAGGAACTTTCATGGTTAGCGTGACAGGAGTTGACGTGAAAGGAGTCAGGGGAGGAATGTTCGGCCGGGAAGCGTCAGCGCAGTACGCAGCCATGGCCCGATTGCGTTGGCGCATGTTCATCCATGGTCTTCGCTCCATTCACGGCTTGCTTGATCTCGGCGCCACTGGCATTGCATGGATGTTTTACTCCATCTTGGGACTGGGTTCGGGAGCGGGCTTGGGTGCTGCCGGTTATTCGTTTGCGTCACATTCTTCCTGGCAGCATTTGCCAATTCTGTTTTGGGCGATGAGCTTTCTTTGGCTGATGTTTCCGCTGGTTGTGGCCTCGTTTCAAGAGCAATCCGACCTCGGCATTCTCCTGCGCTTTCCGGTCCGTTTTGGCTCGTACTTTCTGCTGTATTTGATCTCCGGCCTGATGGACGCTTCCACCATTGTGGGTATGCTCTGCTGTTTGGGAGTCTGGCTGGGAATCGTTATCGCACGGCCAGATTTGTGGTTGTGGACAACAATCGCACTGTTGGTCTTCGCTGTATTCAATATTCTGCTGGTCCGTGCAGTCTTTGCCTGGATCGATCGATGGCTGGCGCAGCGGAAGACTCGGGAGATTCTGGGTGCGCTGTTCATGATTTTCTTCGTGAGCCTGCTGCTGATCAATTCCGTGTGGAATCAGAGGCGATATCAGGGCTCGATGAGCCACCAGGAGCAGACTGTGCCATTCCGCGATGCGCTCGCGAAATATGCGCCGCTGGTAAAGACCGCGAAACAGTTGCAGCAGTGGCTTCCGCCGGGATCGGCGGCGCGTATATTGCAGCAGGCCGTTGAGCAGAAGCCCGCGGCGGGGTTTGCGTCACTGACTGTACTCGGGCTGTGGGTGGTTTTTGCGGGAGGTGCGCTGGCGGCCCGTCTCAAGGCTGAGTATCGCGGACAGAATTTGAGTTGGGCTCCGACCCGGGGCAAAATAACCGCACGCCAGGGCGGATGGACATTCGGCGGCTCTGGCCCTTTTGTCGCAATTCTGGAGAAGGAGGTGCGCGCTCTTTCGCGCACGGTGCCATTGCTATGGGCCATCTGTATACCTGCGCTGATCGTGCCATTTATTGCAGGCGTGTTTCATAACGGCACTTCTGGTGCGAGGAATTCGTTTCCGTATGCGTTTCCTTTGTGCATGGCTTACGGTCTGCTTGGATTTACGGGATTGTTCTACAACAATCTGGGAGCTGAAGGCGCCGGCATTCAGCTCTTGTTCCTTTCTCCCACACCGATCAGAACAGTTTTGTTAGCCAAGAATCTTCTCCACTCCATCCTGTTCGCCCTCGTAGGGTTCGTGGCCGGCGCCCTGGCCTGTCTTCGGTTGGGAGTTCCGCACTTTGTGGTGCTGGCGGGAACCGGCGCATGGCTTGTTTTTGCGCTGCCGTGCAATTTGGCCGCGGGAATCATTTTTTCACTCTCAACTCCGTACCGCATCAATCCGGGTCGCATCACGCGGCCGGCTGGAGCGCAGGCAAACAGCCTTCCGGCCACGTTCATTCAATTGGGAGTGCTCGGCGTGGGAGGATTGGTCTTTTGGCTCTGCTGGTCTCTAAAAGAACAATGGTTGCCCGTGCCCATTTTCCTGGCGCTGGCCTTAGTCGCGTTCTTCGCCTGGATGCGCGTATTGCATTACTCGGATGACAACGCCAACCAACGCAGGGATTCCCTGATAGTGGCACTGATGAAGTTCGAGTAGCTGTTCCGTCGAGACAGGGCAGGCCATCGCGAGCCGTCGATTGCTACACTTGATACATGCTGGATGAAATTGAGTTCCGTCGCTCGGCCGAGAGTGCCCTGGATGCTCTAAAAAAGCACCTCATCGCCCGCGAAGAAGAAAACGAGGCCGGCTTTGAAGTCGAGGAGCAGGGTGGTGTGCTCAACGTTGTTTTCGAAGAGCCCGCCGTGAAATTCGTAATCACGCCCAATTCCCCGGTTCGCCAGATTTGGATCTCCGCACTCTCCACGAGTTTCAAACTCGACTGGGACGCATCCGCCGGCGTATTTGTCCTTCCCCGCACCGGCGAAAAACTCATCCCGCTCGTCGATCGTCTCATCAACGAAAATACGCAACATTAATCGTTGATCTATCGAAACGCCGGCGGCCGATCTTCCGGCGCAGTTCCCCGCTGCGTGTCTGGCTCCGCACTCATCTTGAAATGCAACTGGTTCATCCCTGCATGAATCTTGCTGATCGGCAGCCATGCATTGGGATAAGAAATCCCATCGAGCATCACCTGCTGCACGTAGATTCCCTCGCCTTCGCGCGATATCAACACAGTGCGTCCGCCGGCCAGTTGCAGAGTCGCCTTGTCAAACATCGGCGTTCCCAGCACCACTCCGCCTACACCCGGTATTGCCGGATAGAATCCGAGCGCGTTCCAGACATACACACCCGATGTCGCGCCCAGATCGTCATTGCCCGGAATGCCATCCGGCGCCGCCTTGAAGGTCTCTTGACCGATCCGCGTTACCACTTCCTGCGTCTTCCACGGCTTTCCCAGAAACACGTACGCATACGGAGTTACAAAATCCGGCTCGTTCTCAATGTTGAAACATGGTTTGCCCCAGCAGCGAAGCGCCGTAAAGAAATGATCCAGCCGCGGCTCCACAACCTTGTCACCTCCCATGGCTGCAAAGAGAGCCGGATAGTCAAAGGGAATCATGAATGAATATTGGTAGGTATTCCCTTCTTCGAACCCCATCTGGTCCCCGCCCTCGCCTGCGCCTGCATAGCGCTTGGGAGTCGAACGCTCCGGATCAAACCCAGCCATCCATGAGCCGTCACCATTTCGCGGCCTGATCCAGTGCGTCTCCGGATCAACCAGCGTCTTCCAGTTCTCAGACTGTTTAAGAAAGCGGGTGTAGACGTCCTCACGGCCAACCGCTTTCGCGAATTGGGCAATCGCGAAGTCATCGCTTGCATACTCCAGCGTTCGCGAAGCCGCAATGTGGTCTTTATCCACCGGGGTATACCCGGCCTTCAGATATTCGGCGAGGAATGGCCGCTCCGATTCATGATGGGGACCTATGCCTGGTTGAGTTCCGGCCTTCACCATGTAATCGAGTGCTTTGGAGGTATCGAAATTCTGCGCGCCGAATGCATAAGACGACGACAGCAGCGCAACCGGAGAATCGCCGCCCATCACGTAGGTCACATCGTTTGCCGCCGGCCAGCGCGGAAGCCATCCGCTCTGCTCCGCATCATTCACGAGAGCTTGCATCATGTCGCTCTCGCGCTCCGGCTCAAACAGAGCCTGCCACTGCACTGTGTTGCGATAGATGTCCCAATCGGAGAAGTTCGCGTATTGCGCCTTCTGCCTGGTCCCCGCAAGCGAATGCGGCTTATCGTCGAACCCCATGTACTGCCCGTCCTCATCACTGAACAAGTTCGGAGATAAGAAAGAGTGATAGACGCCGGTGTAGAAAATCTTCCTCTGATCACCAGTTCCGCCTTCTACCGCAACTCGATTCAACAGCGCGCTCCACGTGTCGCGCGCCTTCTGATGAACATGCTCAAAGTCCCAATCAGGAATTTCCTTCTCCAGGTTTGCCCGTGCACCCGCCTCACTCACGAATGAGACCCCGACCTTGAGGAGAATTTCCCGCTCCTTCCCGAAGTCGAACCATGCACCGGTATGTTTGCCGCTCGCCGATTTCGACGCGGGAGAGTCATCCTGCCAGAGCGAAGACGACTTTTGACTTTTATTGAAACGACCGGCGACGAATAGTTTGTAATGCGAGTCACTCCCGCAGAACCGACCCGCGCGCGTCCAACCGGAAAAACTACCGTCGGGATTCACTTCGATGTGGTTGCCAAATGCCTCGTGATCGCGCGGATTTTCGTTCGCCGAAGGAATCGAGTTCGCGCTGCTCCCCGCATTAATCAGCATCCGCACATCCGCGCCCTGCGGAAATGTAAACCGAGCAATCCCTGCGCGGTCCGCAACAGTCAGCTCCACGTGCACGCCGTTCGTCAGCGTCACCGCATAGTAGCCGGGATGTGCCTGCTCATCGCGGCGATCGAACGCAAGTGGCGCGAACTTTGTTCCCGGACTCGCCGTCAGCGCATCCAGCGTGGGCATCACAGCAAAATCACCGTAGAGCGGGCATCCAGCCCCGCTGATGTGCGTCAGGCTGAAGCCATACAGCTGCATCTCGTCGTACTTGTACCAGGCATCCGTATTCGTATCGGGACTCCATTGCACCATCCCGAAGGGCAGCGTCGCACCGGGAAACGTGTTCCCGCCTCCCGCTGTGCCAATCAGCGGATCGACTGAGTCATACGGGGTCGGGGAGGATTGTGCGAGAGCGGAGTAAGCAAACAAAATTGGCAGCAGCGCCAAACCACAAAGCGAAGAATGCACGCGCATCAGTGAGGTCCCTTAATTCGAGAATTTTCTCAGCCTCGAATTCTACTCTTCCCGGACAGTAGACTTTCCCGCGCGACTTCAGCCTTGTTGCAAAAAAGAAAACGGGCCGCGCATTCAAGCGCGACCCGCTCTTTCTCTTTGGTTCTTACTGTAGCGAATAGACGGTCTTCAATTCCTTCTCGATCAGAGAATCCGGCAGCGGTGCATACGAAAGCGAAGATGCTTGGCTCTGGCCGTTTTTCAATATCCAGCTAAACAGGTCCTTCATCACGACGCGGTTCGCCGCGTTATTTCCCTTCACTGGAATCAGCAAGTAGGTGAAGCTCGAGATCGGATACGCGTTCGCGCCCGGAGCATTCGTGATCGACACGCGATAGTCCGCAGGCATCTGCTTCACGCTCCCGGCAGCCTCAGTAACGCTTTCAATCGAGGCTTTGACATAGTTCCCGGCCGCATTTTTCACCGAGGCAAAACTGATATGATTCTGCAAAGCATAGATGAGCTCAATGTAGCCCAAGGCTCCGGGTAACTGACGCACGAGCCCTGCCACGTTTTCGTTGCCTTTCCCACCGACACCCACCGGCCATGCGACCGAAGCGCCCTTGCCCGGCCCGCTGGCCCATTCCTTGCTCACCTTGCTCAGATAATCGGTCCAGATAAACGTAGTACCAGACCCTTCCGATCGGTGCACAACGATGATCTTCTGGTCGGGCAGTTTCACGCCAGGATTATCTTTGGCGATGCGCGCGTCATTCCAGTTGGTGATCTTGCCCAGAAAGATGTCGGCGAGCACGTCGCCGCTAAACCTGAGATCGGTTACACCCGGAACGTTGAATGCCGGCACATCCGCTCCGAGAACCGTGGGAAGATGAATGAGCTTAACCGGAGAGGATGCCAGCATTTCATCAGTCATCGGCATGTCTGACGCGCCAAAGTCGACCAACCCTTTGGTCACCTGGGCAATCCCGCCGCCGGAACCGATCGACTGGTAGTTAATTTCAACGCCAGGATGCGCAGCACTGTATTCAGCAAACCATTTGGAGTACATCGGATAAGGGAATGTTGCACCGGCTGCGGTTAACTTCTGCGCCTGGGCCGCGCCCATGGCTATAACCAACAAGCCTACTGTAAGCAAAGTCTTTTTCACGTTCATCGCTCCCATGCAGGATCACTGCCGTTACTTATTCTCTATAGCCAATGTTACGGGGATTTGAATTGCGGGCAGGATTCTGATTCTTTATCGACTTAATCGTCACTTCGCGCGGACACCGGAGCGTCAGTATGCTCATCCTGGCGGTGCTTCGATGGCGCAATCGGCAATGCAAAGAGAAATGTCGTTCCCGAGCCAAGTTCACTTTCCGCCCGGATTCTTCCCCCATGCGCCTGCACAATGTGCTTCACAATGGCCAGTCCAAGTCCGGTTCCACCCGCTTCGCGCGAGCGCGCTTTGTCCACCCGATAAAACCGCTCGAAGATCCGCTCCAGGTGCTCTGACGCGATGCCGGGACCAAAATCCCGCACGTAGAACTCAATCTCACCTTCCATCGCCCGCGCACCCAATTCGATTCGCCCACCCGACTTGCCGTATTTGACTGCGTTCTCAATCAGATTTCCGAACACCTGGTTCATCGCATCTGGATCCACCATGACCAAGGCATCGGGTGCTCCCGACGATTCAAGCTCAACCCCCGAATCCAGTACCAGCCCACCAAGCGAATCGATAGCATCATTCACCATCTCGCTGGCTCGCGTCGGTTGCATGGCAAGCTTGTAATCCGGACTCTCGATCGTGGCCAGGGCCAGCAGATCTTCTGTCAAACGATTCATGCGCGTAGCGTTCTTCAGAATCACGTGCAGAAACTCGTTGGTCGTCGCGGGATTGGGGTGAGGATCCTCCACCAGCGTCTCCACGTATCCCTGGATCGACGTCAGCGGCGTGCGCAGTTCATGGCTCACGTTAGCGATAAAATCGCGCCGCGACCGTTCCGCCGACTCAATGCGCGTCACGTCGTGCAACACCGCGATTACTCCGCCAGTTGGCAGTGGCGCGACGCTGATCTCAAATGACTGCCCCGGCGCAAGCGAGTTCGATCGCCCGTACCGAACCTCACGTGTCTCCTGAGCGCTCTTCACGCAATTCAGCAACTCCGGATCGCGCAGCGAATGCACCAGCGGCCGGTCGACGCGGATCTCCGTCCCCGCAATCCGCTTCATCACGGCATTTGACCATCGGACAGCACCATCTGCCGTCACCGCAACCACGCCCTCCTGCATAGAGTCCAGCATGGTTGCCAGTTCGTGCCGACTGCTCTCGATCTCGGCGAAGCTCTGTCCTAACCGCTCGGCCGTCTGGTTCAGCGCGGCTTCCATCGCGGCCAGTTCATCCCCGCGGCCGTGTTCCAGGCGCGCGCTCAAGTCCCCCTG